>JAWOBX010000001.1:0-8728 GCA_046484125.1 Dehalococcoidia bacterium
ATGGCCTGGGCCATCGCGCGCTCGAATTCCGATTTGAGTTGTTCGTAGTGCTGCTTTATCGCCTGTGAATAGTAGCTGGAAAGGTTTTTCAACTGCTCTTCAGCTTGCTTTATTGTTTTTTTATCCTTTTTCAATGAGGAGATACCGCTTAGAACCTTCTCGTTCAATGCCAGGTCCGATTCTTTCTTAGGTAGAACCAGGTTGTTCAGCAGGATGGATTCCACTATCCTGGAAACGTGTTGACGCTTGGCAGGGTCCAATTCCTGAATAGCCGATTGCAGGTCGAATTCCGGTTCCTTCATGAATCCGGCCGCAACGCGCTCTCCATCTGAACGGAATTCCATTTCCCGGAGTTTCTCTTCGGGGATGGTTATCCGGTCGGCTCTTTCCATGGCCCTGTCAAGAGCGCTCTTCATGAAATCATTGCCCATGTTTACATCCTCCCCGTTCGCGGATTCTAATCCCTTAAGTTCTCAGGCCGGGTATACTTGCCGCTTGACCTGTCTATATCTTATCAGATAAGAAGTTATACTGTATTACTTTTTGTTTGCGATGAAAATTAAGGCCGTTCGTGTCATTCGATACTTTGCGTTTGACCTCAGTCTCCCCGCAACCCCGTGAAAAATCCGGCACAGTTGCTCCCACCCTCGAACCGCCCAAAAGCGTATCGGGGGACGCGGTCCCCCGGAAACACTCCGCTTCTCATTGTTCTCCCTTCTGCGGAGCGGGAGAATTTACAGGGCATCTCAGGCACCAGTGTCACTACTGTAACGCCCCTTAAATAACCAGACTTTCTCTGATAGTAATTGTACGCGAATACTGGAGCCTTATCCCCACTACCCGCCCGACGCTGACCCACCGGTAACGCACTGGCAACCGCGAGTGCGTTACCGGTGGGTCAGCTTTTCAAGTGAAGCGATGCGGTGAAAAGAGCATTGCTTCAACATTTGTATAGAAGCGTTAGGGACAGTACACTACCTGTTCAAAGGCTCTCTGAATAAGTATACTCACAACCCAGTGTGGAATCGGGCATGATTACGCATATCCACCCGACGCTGACTACTCCGGTAACGCAATCTCGGTTGCGAGTGCGTTACCGGAGTAGTCAGCTTTTCAAGTGAAGCAATGCGGTGAAAAGAGCGTTGCGGAACATTTGTATAGAACCGTTAGGGACTCACACTATTGCCAGGTTAACCATTTATTGAGTATGAAGTTAAAGGACATCGCCACAACAATGCCGAACAGTAGTGCTAACATGTCGAACAGGCTGAGGCCTCGCGTGAGCCCGTAGAAGACGCCGAAATTGATAACCGCGCCGGCTCCACATATAAGATTGAACTTGATAGCCCGGAAAGAGGCTGAACCAGGTCCGCCGGTTCGCCTGTCACGAAATGTCCAGATGTCGTTGAGGATGAAGTTGGAAACAATAGCGGCCTCTATGCTGATAATCACTGCTACTAGGTCCTTTAGCCCGCCTGGCCGGGTCAGGAGCCAGTAAATCCCCTCGTTGACCAGAACACCGCTGGCTCCCACGAGGCAGAACTTGATGAATCTCTCGGTCTCATTTTCACTGCGTATCAGGCGATAAAGGTGTTTAAGGTAGTTGACCTGCTCGGCTCTGTTAAAAGTGCTTTTCCCCTTTTCCCGGCCCCGGAACACGTATGGGATCTCCGCGACTTCGGCGTAGTTGCCCTTTACCAGGATTTCCAGCAGGATTTTGTATCCTATGGGTTGCAGCGATACGCCTTCGATTACATCTTTTTTAAATAAAAAGAATCCGGAAAGAGGGTCCTTGACCTGTCTGATTCTGGCGAACAGGAAGTGCGGTACGATTTTGGCCACACGTGATATAAATTCCCTGGAAAAGCTCCATTCCTCAACTCCGCCTCCTCTTACATACCTGCTGGCAATGACGATATCAGCTTTGTCGACCGCCCGGAGAAGTTCGGGGATTTGCTCGGGAGGATGCTGAAGGTCGGCGTCTATAACGCCAAGAACCTCTCCTGAGGCCTGGCGAAATCCCTCGATAACCGCGGAGGCGAGCCCCAGCTTCCCTTTTCGGTGGATAACCTTGATCGGCTTTTCTCTGGCCAGCTCTTCCGCCAGGTCTCCCGTGCCATCGGGACTGTTATCATCGACGACTATCAGTTCATAGTCCAGGCCGGCCAGACTGTTGTGGACCCGCTCTGCGAGTAACGGGAGGCTCTCAACCTCATTGTAAGTGGGGACGACTATCGATAGCCCTGGCAAAGTTCAAGTTCCTGTATGATTTAGCAAAGCTCCGATCAACTAATATTATCTCCTAACCCCGAAATCACCACCTGTTGAAGGGATTCCTCGGATTGAGGGCTTGCTCGTGAGCCTTCCCAATAGATTATCCCTTACCAGCTATGGTTTTACAAGTCTCAATTTATAACCAAAAAACGGCGACTATCGCTTTGTATAAAAAGAACACCCCCGTTTAAGTGGAGGTGTTCTTAATCAGGCGATTAATTGACTGTGTTGTATGGTTTAACCTTTGAGTAACATACCGTCAAGTATTCGCTTTGTCCCCTCAGGGTCGCGGCTCCATTCGAATACGCGGTCCCTGCTGATTTTTTTCGCTTTGTATAACTGTATGAGCGCCTGGTCAAGTGTTTGCATCCCGTATTCTGTGGATGTTTCAATCGTGCCCAGTATCTGGTGGGTTTTACCCTCTCGAATTTGAGCCTTGATGGCGGTGGTGGCTACAAGTACCTCTACCGCAGCTACCCTGCCCCTCTCGTCAACTGAAGGTATCAATGCCTGGTAAAGCGCGCCCTTAACAGTTGAGGCCAGTTGCATGCGAATCTGTTGCTGCTGGTGTGGCGGGAAAACATCGATCATTCGGTCCATAGCCTGGGCGACTCCGGGCGTGTGTAACGTGGTCATAACCAGGTGACCGGTTTCAGCGGCGGTAAGCGCTGTTGAGATCGTCTCCAGGTCGCGCATCTCACCTACCATTATGACATCCGGGTCCTGGCGCAGCGCGTGTTTAAGGGCTGAGGCAAATGATACGGTGTCAGTTCCGTTTTCTCTCTGACTGAATATACACTGGTTGTCATGGTGGATATATTCTATCGGGTCCTCGATGGTGATGACTTTGCGTGTCTGCCTGGCATTGAGGTATCCAAGCATTGCTGCCAGCGTGGTGGATTTGCCGCAGCCTGTGGGGCCGGTGACTATCACCAGCCCATCTGATTCCAGGACAAGGTCCTTGCATATATCCGGCATCCCGAGATCGTCGATGGTCGGTATTTCGCTAGTGATTATCCGGAATACAAGGGCCACTGTTCCCATCTGGTAGTATGCGTTTACCCTGAACCTGCTGACACCTTCTACGGAATACGCGAAATCAAGCTCCATCTCCACGTCGAAGGCGTTTCTTTCCTCTTGTGTTGTGATTTGTTCCAGTATCTGCCTGGTTCCGTCGGCCGTCATCTCGGGTATCTCGTACTGGAAAATGAGGCTGCCGTCGACGCGGAAGACCGGAGGTAACCCAACTCTAAGGTGAACATCTGACGCGCGGCTGTCAACAGCCAGCCGCAAAAGATCATCTATGTGCATTGATTATTCACTCGCTCCTTTCTGCCTCGGCTCTTTCCACAGTTACGGAAAACGGCGTAGAACTGGAATGGTCCACCGTGATATCCGCGATAGCCGAAACGCTTGTACCCGTCACCTCGGAGGCTCCGGGTGGTAAATCCGTCATATCCAGGATGCCCAGCGAAACCGTGTATGTGCCCACCGATTGGTAGGTGTGGCTGACACTGCGCCCCGTGGCTCTGGTGCCGTCACCGAAATCCCACTGGTATATGGCGTTTGGCCCGCCCTTGAGCGCTGTAAAACTCACGGTCAGCGATTTGGCGGTGGATTCGGCGGTAAAGAGTGTGTTGTTCGCGTTGACTGCCTGTATGGTTCTGGTAATGGTATCACAGGTTCCGTCGGTTTCCGTTACCTCAAGAGTTACATCATATGGACCTTGCCCGCCATATGTATGGGTGGGATTGCGCTCGTCGCTCTTCCGCCCATCCCCGAAACTCCATTCCCATTTTGCCAGTTGCGCGTCAGGACCAGACGACCTGGATGTGTCCACGAACTGTACCTCCAGGGAGTTGCCGCTTGACAGCGGTATCATATTGAAATCAGCGCTTGGCGGAACTCCGGCGATAATCCTCTTCTCCGTGCTGACCGTCCTGCCCTGTACGGTCTCTATAGTCAGCTTGACTGTGTATTCCCCCGGACTCTCATAGTAATAAACCGGATTCTGATCAGTGCTGTCAACATCAGCGAATTTGGGGTCGGCCGATTCCTCATCACTGGTGTCGAAATCCCATCGCACAGCTTTCACTCGTTCTCCGACGCCAGTGGTAGAGGTATTGCTGAAGCGGATAACCTGGGGATTTTCACAGTCGACCAATTCCGCGATGAAGTCCGCCTTGAGTCTATCCGGTAGCTCGCCTGCGCCACCGGCGATGCCTTCTGTGCCATAGATATCGCTGGCTGTTAAGGTGGTAGTGAAATCCCCTTCCTGAGTGTATGTGTGCAACTGGCTTAACTCCAGCTCGGTTGGTCCGGGCTGATCCAGCTCCACTTCATTAGTGACCCCATCCCCGAAATCCCAGGTATAGGACTGCAGCGGATAATCCGATGTAATGCTGCCTGAAAAGAGGATGGTTGCCGGAGGGGCCAATATCCTTCCATCTTCCTCTTCTCCCTTTATCACCTCTCTGGTCAATTTGGAAATCGTAACCTCTGCACGTATTTCAGTCGGTTTTTCTGTTTTGCCCTCATCCCCGTGAGGATCCTCGCCCGCTGGTTCCTCCGACGCGACCACCACCCCCGGATCGATGGTTATCGTTCCCTCTTCGGTAGCCACTTCGGTTTCTTTGATTTCTATTTCCTGTTTCACATCAATTGTGCGGCCAGTGAAATCAGAGATGCTTACTACCCTTGCTTTCTCCTCTGTATCTCCCATGCTGTCGAGGTTGGCGTTTACGAAATCATCCTGCTGATCAAGCGTGCGCACAAAGGCGAATAGATTATCGAGAGTCGTGGTATCTCCCGTAAGGCTGATCCGTTCGGCGCTCAGGTTAATGGAGGCCAGCCACCACTTTCCCGGCATGATATTCATCACCTCTTCGATCAGGGGGATGTTCCTGTCACGGCCTTCAGCGATGGTTTCAATAGCCTTTTCGATGGTCTCGGTTTTACCCTCAATCTCCTGAAGCTGCCGCTCTTCAGCGGTCGACCCCTCTAACTGGTCGATCCTTTGATCAAGGAATTCAACCTCACCTTGAAGGGCGGTGACGTCATCTTTTGTCTCCGATTGCAGTTGATACACCGGATACAATCCGCCCAGGGCTATTACCGCGATGATAATGAGCAGGATCAGTCCCGTCGGCTTTGGCCGCGGGCCGTATTTCTCCCCCCATATGTTGATGCGGATATCATGAAAACCAGTGGAAGACGCCTGTTTCTTTTCACCAAACAAATTCATAATTTTAAACCTCTGACATTTTTGTTTTTACGGTCTAGCCCCTCAGAGCGAGTCCGACATTCACCGCGAAGGAAGCGGCCGGAAACGCCGGATCATGACCGAAGGGAAGACTGAGAGGCGCGATAGGGTATTCTATCTCGTCCTGAACGATGGAAGACGTATCGGGACTGTCGGCCATTTCCCCGGTCAGGAAGACGGGGATATCAGGGCTGACGGGATTTTCCGAATGGTCCCTGTTGTAGAACTCCACCGTTCTAACGATTTCGCCGGCCAGCCTTCGCACATTATCCTCTAAAATCATATCACCCCTTCTGGGAATGAAAGTACGCATTATGGTCGGGACCCCTTCCGCTACCAGGGTGATTCCGAAATTGTCGGGCTCCAGGTCGAGCAGCAGCGCCTCGCGCCTGCCGGCAACCCTGGCCAGAGCCAGTGATTTGAGGTCCATGATGTATGGCTTTATGCCCGCCTCACCCAGTGCCGCGATGAGCAGGTCGACCGGTTCCCTGGGAACTCCCAGAACGAACACCTCCTGCTTATCCTTCCTGGTACCCAGGAGTTGCCACGTCAGGTATATCTCTTCCAGGGGAAGCGGCATTTCCTTCTGCGCCGCCCGCTTTACAGAGGCATCCAGTTCGTCGCTCTTGAGTTTGGGCACTGAGAGAGTGCGGAATGTGAAGTGAAGGCCGGTCAGGCTGACGACCACCTTTTCCTTGCTTTTTTTGGTCGACTGCAGCAGGTAATCGATGTTCTCGGCCAGAGCCTTCTGCTCCAGGACGGAACCGTCTCTGACTATGCCCGCTTCCATGGGGGCGCTACCCCACCATTCCACCGTTTTTCCGTCCGATATCAGGCAGCGTATACTTGTCGATTCAATACTCAGTGTGGTTGTCTTTTTTGAAAACAAGGCTCTCTCCTTTACTCGGTTGAATTGGAAGAGGTGGAATCGTCTTCGGGTACCTCAACTCTGGAGTAAAAAACCCCCTCTACGGGAGCTCCCCAGCTACCACCCTTCTGGGTCAGTGTCACGTAACCTATGGAGACATTTTCCATATCCCCACTCTCCAGGTTCTCGATGAAATCCATAACCTGCCGGTAGGAGCCGGATACAGTTAACTGGAATGTCACGGCATAGTATTCCCTGCCCTCAATCTTCTCTATCTTGGGATCGCTCACGCTGGATACTATCTGGCTCTGGCTGATGTTGAGACCCGCTTCATCGACCAGCTCCATCAGCACTTCCGCCACCTCCAGCCGCCCCATATTGGCGGGAATCCTGGCCTCCTGAGCCTCCAGTTCGGCGTTTGCTTCCTCGATAAGAGCCTCTATATTGGATCCACCCCTCTTCTTTTCCAGTTGATCCACCAGCGGTTCCTTCTGGGCGATCTCATCCTTCAGGTCGTCCTTCTCGCTCTTATCGCTGTTGTAAGTGACGCCGAGAAAGACGTAGCCGCCGATCGCCACTACGATCAGAAGCAGCAGGATATTACGCGAGGCTTTCCTGGAGATTCTCACACTGCGGTACTTCATATCACACTCCTTGTCCTGCTAAGTTCGCGGCAAAAGTAAAAGTTTTCAAAAATTCCCCGGTCCACGGCCTATCCGGGCGGACCCCATGAGAATATAATGACTGAATCCTGCCCGCTCTCCCTGCCTTCGAGAACGTCAGACCGGTTCCTGATATCCTCGGGGAACTTGAGCTCGTAGTCGCTGGTCCAGTCATAGCACCAGCCCCATAAACTACCTCCGCATCCCTCGTTCAGAGAAACGGACTTACCTACCAGCGAGCCGGTGATCGTACCCCCGTCTTTATCTATATTTATCTCGTCGTTGGGCGCGTATGAAATGGCTGCCAGGTCTGCATCCCCCTCGTAGGTTATGGTTCCGCTCCGGGAGGCAATAACCGGAATGTCGTCGGCCGCGTCAATGGCCTGCGATGCGCCTTTCCAGAAAATGTAATCCTGAGCCACCAGGTTGTCAAGGACGTTGACGATAAATTTGTCATCACCGCCCAGGCCGAAGAAATCAAAAACAGCCTGCTGGTCGACACGGAAGTGACCGCCGAAGTTGGTAAGCCCGCCGAAGGTTATTTCAGTATCTCCCGCTATGTTGATCAGGCTGGTCTGATCTGTGTCGAATGAGCCGCTGCAACCAAACGGCCCGTTGAAAGTAATGATCTGGGTCGCTCCCCCAAAGAATGATTCCTGATCCATGAACAGCTCTCCGTTATCAAGGAATACAGTACTGGCGAAAGAATACTCCGCGTCATGACCGGTATTCCATGAACCAGAGGTCATGAGGTTCCCGTCGATTATCCTCACCGGTCCGTTGAAGTGGGAATTCGAGTCGGCAAACCAGCCCCAGAAGAAACCACCGTTGGTGAACCACATGGTGCCGTAATCTATCTGTACGGGGCCGTTGAAGTCAATGGCGCTCATGTTAAAGCTCATGCCGCAGTCATAGGGATTGCTATCGGTATCCTGCTCGATGGTGGTATTCTCACCGTATATCCTTATAGGTCCCTCAACCCCGAAATTGACCACGTCACCGAGATTTGGGTCCCAGTCGGGCCAAAGACTGTGGTCCGTGTCGGCTACAATATAGTCGCGCACCATATATTCACCCAGGACCTCTGTGGGCGTACCGGAACCAACCCCGTCTTCTATAATAACGGACATGCCGGTCCCGGGCATGGTAGGCGTCCCGGAAATCTCCACCCAGAATCTCTCCTCATCGTTGTTATAGGCCTGCAGTGTACCCCAGTCGATGCACTCCTCCGTTTCAAAGTCGCATATTTTCACCGTTTCGTCTATATCGTCACTCGTGAAACGTTGTTCCGCCGGGCGGTCAGCGAGCTATATCCCGTAAACCTTGTCGTTGTAGAACAGGGTTGTAGAGCGGTCGCTCATATCAAGAGACCCGCCTATCCAGAGGGGGCTCATCGGTTCTATATTGAAGTTTTTAAGGGTCCCCCCATGTTCGGTATGGGTCCTCATATCGTCACCTGTATCCGGCATAAATTCTTGTTCCGGGTCGACGCTCACTATCCACTTCGCCACGGTAGAATCGCTGTTATCAGATGCCAGAAGGATTCCCCAGCTATTTTCATTGCGGGTGACTTCCCTGCCGATGTTGGAAGGTACCTCCGCAGGCGGGAAATTATACTCGAAGGCTTTCAAGAATTCAAGTTCAACAATGGCTCGGCCCTCA
>JAWOBX010000050.1:0-10609 GCA_046484125.1 Dehalococcoidia bacterium
CCGCCGTTGAACTCTTCGTGTGTCGGCCAGATATACTGCGGGCGGTAACGCAACTGTTCCTTGGTCAGGAAATGGGTCATATGCAGGCTGCCGCCCTTCAGGCTAAGATCATTGACTCGCTGCATAATTCCGGCATCCAGGTGCTTCGGACCGATGAGTTTCTGGAAGGTCGGTTTGATATGCGCCGCGCTGATTACTGCCTTGCGGGCATTGACGCGCTTGGGTCCCCAGGTGGCATCGTCACGTAACTGGACACCAACCGCCCGGCCGTGTTCGATGATGATCTCTTCCACCGGACAGCAGGTTTTAATGATGGCGCCGTTGGCCACGGCACAGCGGAAGAGCGCGTGGTAGTAGCCATGCATGTTACCACGCGATGCCACCGGGTCTGCTACAGCCGGCGGCATAACGGTGGCCACACACTCAAGCGCCGGAACCCCGACACCCGGGAAGTGCGCAAATGCACCGGACACATTGGCGATGTATGCTTGATGGATAATGAACGGTTCACTCTTGATGTATTGCTCCATCAAGTCGAACATGGTCCATTCCAGCATCTCTTTGGTCCAAAGCTCCGGCAGGTTGTCCCGATAGACCTGCATATAAGGGATGGTATTCTCGTCCAGTTCGATATAGCTTGGATGCGGGGGAGTCCAGAAAGTGGCCCGCAACAGGTCGCGATAGAAAGGTGGATCGGTGGTTAGACCTACGAGCTTGGCCCATCCCATCATATCCTCTTCCGGGACCGCTACGGTTCCTTCCCGTGTCATCGGGCCCCGGCCGATATCGAAGGGTACCGGCTCGCGTGGATTGTAATCCATGCGGAATCCGTACCGCCACAACTCCAATTGGTCGAATCCCGGCGCCGATCCGCCGTACATACCGATAGCATGTGGCTGAATACGTACCCCGGCAATCGGCTCGCAGGTTTCCTGGGCGCCGCCGCCCTCCGGTCTCTCTTCCAGGACACAAACACTCAGTCCGCTTTTGGCCAGATAGGCCGCCGTGGTGGTGCCGTTGTGACCTGCGCCAATGATGACGACATCAAAGGTCTCTTCTTTGGCCATACATTCCTCCTTTCCTCAAGGCATCCGCCCGGATTCGATGATTTTAAAAACCGGCGGCACGAAACATTTCGTGTATTCGAAGTAATTGTAACACAGGTATTCATTGAGTCAATACTGGTTTCCTTGCTACGTATTACTTAGTCGTTCTACGTAATCTTCGATCGAGGAGATGTATGTTCTGAGGTTGACGCTCCGGTCCTTCAAACCCAGTTTGGTCCTTATATTATATCTGTGTGTCTCAACCGTTCTGATAGACATATTAAGTAGATCAGCAATCTCCTTGCTGCTCTTACCCTGTCTTATAAGGTCCATAACCATGACCTCTGTCGGCGTAAGCGTCAAAAACTGCGATGATACTCCATGCAGGAAAGGTTGTGTCACCTGGTCCAGACTCTGCCTAAGGAGATCCAGGTACGTATGCTGCCTTTCGTTCAATCCACTTTTGTTGAGTTCCTCCAGGTATGGTAGAGCGAATCTTTTGACATTAAAAAGAACCGCCTCCTCCACCTCGCTCTTGACCTGATCGGCTGTCTTCAACATAACCCTGAGGGCAGTGTTGGCTTCCTCCAGGCTTGATGTCCGCTCCTGAACCAGTTTTTCCAGGTGATCCTGATGGGTACGGAGCAATTCTTCCGCCCGCTTTCGATCGGTAATATCCCGGTCATATAGCAATACTCCGGCCAGGTTACCGTCGGCATCCATCAGCGGTACTCCCTTGCGCCACAGGTGAACCAGGCTGCCGTCGCTCCTTATTATCCTGATCTCGCCCTCAAACTGCTCGGTTTCATAAGACATCCCCGAAAAAGTTGCGATAGAAGCGGGATGCATGAAGTCCGTGACCTTGCTGCCTATCATTTCCTCACGCGGATAGCCATAAAGCAGCATGGCGCTATGGCTGCATTCCAGGATACGGCCATCGCCGTCAAGTATCATTACCCCATCAGGCGCGTAGTCGAAAAGCTGCCGGTATCGTGTCTCACTCTGCCTCAGGGCCTCCTCGGCCCGCTTTTGCTCGGTTATGTCGGTCAATATCACCATCAAACGGTCCCACCGCCCCCCATGCGCCAGTGGCGCCACACGACAGTCATGAATCCGATCGACGATATTCATAACTTCAATTCGTTCGGGCTTGCCCGTCCGAAAAACCCGTTCCTGCGTCTGGTGATACTTATCCGCCATTGCCGGATCGACGTAATCATATACACTCGTTCCGATAACACTATTGAGTTCGAAACCGGGTTCCGCGTAATTTACAAAAGAGATAGTGCCATCCCGCTCAACAATGACAAACTGGTCCGGAGCGTTTTCCACTATGGCCCTGAATTTCTGCTCGCTCTGTTCAAGAGCCTGTTCCGCCAGCTTGCGCTCCGTAATATCCCTGCAATTGAGGACAATCCCGCCAACGGAAGGATCATCCAGCAGATAACGGGCGATAAAATCCGCGTAACCCCAGGAGCCATCCTTGCGCCGGAAACGGACCTCCATCGACGCGGTGGATCCCGGAGCCTGAACGCCGCGGGTAAAAACCTCCCTTGCTTTCTCCATATCGTCAGGGTGCATTAACTTGAAGGCGTTCTCCCCCATAAGCTCATCGGCGGTATATCCGGTTACCTTCTCCGCGGAGGGACTCATGTAACGTATACTGGCGTCTTCATCGATTATCCCAATGATGTCCGGCGCGTTCTCTATCAGCGAGCGGAAATGCTTTTCACTTACCTGCATCGCCTCCTCCGCCCTTCTTCGCTCCGCCTGCTCATACGCCAGCTCCAGGGCCGTTGATATATGCCTCGCCAGGCTTCTCACCGAGGGAATGAAATAGTCGGCCAGCTCCGGAGCCATTATCATCAGAACGCCAACGACGCGGTCTCTTCGATGCAAAGGAGTGAGAATCGACGGTTCCCGCCCCATCTGCATGATATCCATAACCAGGGATTCAAGGGGTGCCGGCAGCATGGCCTTGAAGATATCGGCGCTGCTTACCTTCAGCGTTTTCCCCTCAATTACCACCTGGCTCAGGATGTTTCCCCGTACCAGGTCTATTCGGAATTCCTCAATCGGGGACTGAGCCGCCTGCTCGAGGGTTTTCACCACATCCGGACCTAGTGATACCTGAGCCACGTTCAATGTCGAACCGTCGTCATCCAGCATCAGTATACCCGTCATCGATCTTTCGGAGCTGACGAACTCCTCGGTTACGATGCGGAATATGGTATCCTCGTCATAAACCCCGTGGATTCTGGCGGCGACCTTTTCGGTAAACTGGATGTTATCGATCAGGTCACTCAGAGCTTTATCCATACAACCACCCTCTGTCCGAAATGCGACCGGTTCAGCCAGTCAATACACCCCCGCGAAAAACAGAGGCCGGCTATTGAACCGGCCCCTATTTTATAACATGAATCGTACTTTTAGTCACTATTTTCGGGACTATTGCAGCAGTCACTGGCAGCATTGGATTGAGACGATATTCATACTCTCTCTTATTGTGAAACTAAGATTGACATGGAAACGTTTGAAGCGCCCCGGGTAAGATCTGCTCTTACATGACTTGGCGGCTCCAACCATTAAAGATCCTTGCCTTTTAGCCGGACCACTGGAAGTACTGCTTATGGATTGATATCCTGACTATCTCATCCCCTTACGCATGAGGTGATATCTCTGAACCGCACCTGCCACATTAATTCCCGACTCGGTCGCCTGCTGAGTACCAACTCCGTATCCCCCCGCGTCACAGCCCACGAAGAAAAGTCCCCGAACCGGTGCTTTCACCGAAGGCTTCCTCCTCCCCCCCTGCCCCACCACTTGGGCCAGCCCTATACATTCCCCACCCTGATTGGGTAAAACCCGGTCCCGGGTCAGAGCCGAAATCTCACGCGCTCCGTAATATTCCTTCCTCTCGATATGAGCGGAAAGTTCCGGGAAGACCCTGAACATGATCTCATCGCACTTGCGCCACCATGCTTTCATATCCCCGGCCGTCGCCCGCCCCTCAGCCGGACCCCATACCGCGGCCAGCACTATCTGTTTACCTTCAGGAGCGGCATTCTCATCATAATTGGAAGGCACTTCGTACAAAACGGCGATATCCTCGGGCATCCGCCCCGAAGCCGCCATAATAAAACGCTCGGTAGTCCAGTAAGCTTCATTGGAGAATATTGTACCGAACGCCGATTGTACTACTTTCCGGTCAAGAAAATACCTCACGCCCGGCAATCCCCAGGAGGGAACCAGATCCTTCACATAGCTGATGTAGCTCTTGTCGAAATGTTCCTCGCCAACCAGGTTCAGAACCGTTGGCTGAATTCCGGCATTGCTCACCACTATCGGGGCTCTGAAGGTGCCTTTATCGGTAACAACTCCGGTTACCGCGCCATCTTCCACTATAATCCTCCGCGTCCTGGCACGATAAACTACCCTTCCGCCATTCTCCTCGACGGCTCTGGCAAAGGCTTCAGCAACCCGCCCGATTCCTCCCCTGGCGAACAGGCCGCCACTCCTGAGGAATATCATCTGAAGCGTCCGGACCGCCTCCGAGGCTGCCACCGCGTCGACGGGGGCGACGAAACACATATCGGCGATAGTGCCGAGAAGATAGGCATAGACCGCCCCGGGCAGATTGTATTTCCGCAGGAATTCCTCGAAAGTTATATCATCCAGGGCATCTATATCGGCGGGAGCCATCAGCGTTATTTCGGTCAGGGCTGTCAGAGCCGCCTCCCGTTCATCTTGAGGAACCTCGAGCCAGTCAAAGATCAGATTGGGGTCCATTACCGAATCGACCGGCATCTCGGGCATCGGCGTGTATTCCCCACGGGAGTTCCTGTATATAGCTCCTCCCGTGGCAGGCGGAGTTACCAGTTCAACGCTATCCCGCATGCCAAGTTCATTTAAAACCCGCTCAAAGGAATTGTCTTGAACCGGTGCGGTTATGACCACCCACGGTGTGTAAGTGAATCCGTTTTTAGAGAAAGCCATGGCCTTGCCACCGGCTTTGGGGTTTTTTTCCACCAGCACTACTTTAAGACCACGTTTTGCCAGCAACCCGGCACAGGCAGCACCACCAAAGCCCGCTCCGACGACGATAACATCATAATTCTGTTTAGCCATTTCACTCCTTTACATTCTTTAAATTTAAGGTAACTCCGATCAACCCCTCTTAATTCCCCAAACCCGGGGGAGTTGTGAATCCGGGGGGGCACCCCCAGACCCCGAAGTCACCTCTTGCCTCAAGAGGTTCCTTAAAGAGTATGTGTTATTCGGCATTTTGGCACCTTTACAGCCTTATGACCATGGTGCTGGCCTGACCCTCAACCTCCGGGATTTTCCATGTAACGCCTTAACCACGAGGGTAACCGTCTATGCCGGCTTAACTTTGTAATCTTTACGTAACAATTGACTGATAATCTTTAGCTGTCAGTCGGGAAAAGGCTTCCGATATGATTGGGGACAGTCGGATTAACAGGTGATTTTTTCAGCAAGCACCCCAACACGGTCCGATCCCATTTTTCCCGGTTACCCGGGCACCGGAACACCTGCTTTAAAACGAGGAGGATATCGATTATGAGTGGCTATTGTATAAAATGCAGGCGGGTTATAGAGATAGAGGAACCCAGAATGTATTTGGCAAGAGATCGTAAGCAATGGATGAGAGGAAGCTGTCCGCACTGTGGAACACCGGTATGGAAACGGCTGCAGAAAAATGGGGAGTCCTCCCGGATGCTCTATACCCTATCAGCTCAGTCAGATTAAGGAAACTCCAGTCAATACCCGGTATCCCCCGAAATCAATGCTTAATCAGGGTTTCCCCGCATAAGTGAGGGCCACCATAAAAGGGCGCATGGTTTTACATGCGCCCTTTTTCAGCGCTTTACTCAGTGGGCAGCCCGCCGAGGGCGGGGCCTCCCTCGAGGTATGTTTTTATGTATTTATCCATCTCCGGCGTGGGTTTCCACCACTTGTTGGCCCCAAGGTCTTCGGCGACCTTGTCGGCACCGAGGTAACCCGGTCCGCCGAGTACCAGTCCGCCCGGATAGTTGGAAGCCCCACAGGTATACAGGCCTTCCATCGGCGTGGCTGTGCTGGAGCACTCCTGATTCGGCCTGAAGCATCCGAGCTGAATCGGTTTATAGTCGCCGTGTTTGATTGCCCCGAAGCGCATGTTCGGGAAGCGGACCTCGATATCGTACGGGGTTTCCTGGCTCATGGCGATGATATTTTCACCGCTCATGTTGGGGGCGTACTTCGCCCATTTCTTCATAATGGCTTCCTGCAGTTCGGGACCTCTCTGTTCCCAGCCACCCTCGATATTATAGGGGGCATGCATCTGGAAGAAGGAAACGCTTCTTCCCGGGATATCGCTCAGGAACGGATCGAAAAGACTCTGGCAGGTGGCGTGCCCGGCAAAATTGTTCATGTCTATCCGGCCATTGACCACATTATCCCAGTGCTCCAGTAATTTGTCGGTGTTCTCGGCACCAAATACTACCAGGAACGAATCATTAATCCATGGGTCGTCGCACTTATACTGAGGATGCTCATTGGTAGCCACGTGCAGGGTATTGAAACTCCACTTGTCGTACTTCCATCCCTCGATGGATTCCCGAATTGACTCGGGCACGTTCTCTTTACCCACCATATCAAACCAGGTTGTCCAGGGATCGAGGGTGGACATGACCACCTTACTTTTGAGGGTGCGGCCTTCCTCCAGGTGAACACCGACGGCTTTGCCGTTTTCCACCAGAATTTTGTCGACCGGGGCATGTTCCAGAATGAGACCGCCCTGTTTGACGAATTCCCGGGCCAGGGCACTGGCGAACTTGTGCGAACCCCCATAGCAGTAGTTTTTATTGACCATACGGTTGAGGTAAAGCGCGGCCAGCATGCCGACACCGGTCTCCTTGGGATCGAGCCCCCACACAGTCATGCAATAAAGAATCAGGGTACGAACCTTCTCATTCTCGAAGTTGTTCATAACCAGGTCATACGGACACTCCTCAACAAGTTCCAGCATGTCCTCTCCCACTTTTGTCTTCTGCATGGCCATGCTGATCTCGATCGGTGCCATTGGAGGAATGAATGTAGCCGGCCCGATTATATCGTTAACCACCTTTTCCCATTTCACCATCAGTCTCCCGAAGGTCTCGGCATCCTTCATGGAGTGCTTGAAGATGGAATCCTTGGAGTCCGCCAGCATCTTGCACAACTGAATCGATGAACCATCCTCAAATACGATGCCCGTCTGTTGATTGGGCTTGATCCATTGAAGTGAGGGGCCATCCATATTAAAGTCCCGGAGGATGGGCATCAGATCCACCAGCATGTGATAAATAACATGGGGATTAGAGGAATACAGCGGGTAAATAATCTCATCTGTCGCCAATCCTCCGCCTATTTCATAGCGGCGTTCGCACAGGCACACTTTCAGTCCGGCGCTGGCCAGGTAACATCCGGCTATCAGCCCGTTGGGTCCGGCCCCGATAATAGTAACATCCCACTCGCTCTCATCAGCGAATTCATCCATCATGGGTCCCATAAGATCATCTGTCATAATTTCCTCCTCTCCTGACTATCGCGGGATAGCCGAGATTTTCCCTTCCTGTGGAATGTAGTATGGTGATGGATACCACCACTTACCCGGTTCGACCACACCGTCCTCGATGAGTATGTGCATCAGGTTATAGGGAATCGCCATAAGGCACAGCGCGCCCGGATGTGACATCGTCTGGTGGCAGGTGTACAGCCCGTCAATCGGCGTGCGGTACCTGCTCAGTTCCGGTATGGGCCGGTTCTCAGCCCACTGGTCCTTGCAGTGTCGACTGCCGCACCATGTTCCACCGATCAGTCCGGTGTTACGGAACTCCACCTCCCGTCCGCTGGAAGACCAGTATTGGATGATGTTATCATCCTCAAGGCCGGTCAACGCCTGGCTGAATGCCTTGCGCATATAGGAATCGTATTCGTCCTTTCTCTCGATCTGGGTATCAATACCCTCAACCTGTAACTCAGGTATGGGCACGTTCACTTCGAACGCGGTTGATATATGCCCTTTCGGGTAAGAGCCCTGACAATCGGTGGGGTCCCAGTTCTGCGATGGACAGAGGAACCACATCAGCTTTTCGGGCGGCAGGGTGGGCATGCTCTTATACCCATCGCAATCCCTGACGTTCTCATAGTAAAGCTCCCGGGAATCCGCGGGATACACACCACCAAAGGGGACATTATCCGGCCCGACGTTCCCTCTATCCATCTCTCTGAACTTATCGTTCCAGTGAAGCGGCTCCCTGGTATTGAAGGTAGTCACGTACAGCGTTCCATTCTTCAAACTCACGTCTTCGAGATTGCGTATGAAACCGGGCTCGAGATGCTTGCGACCTATCATGTCGAAAAAGGCCTGCTTGTAGTCTACGGCCGCTATGACCGCCTTGTCGGCCCACACCTTCCTGCCTCCCACCGCGGCGTTCTCGCGGAGACGCACTCCGACAGCTCTTCCGTCCTCTACGATTATCTCCTCCACACCACACATGGTACGGACGACGGCACCGTGGTGAACGGCGCATCGATGTATGGCATGGAAGTATCCATGTAAACCACCGCGCGGAACGCTCTGCTTCCCGGTGTTGGGAAGTGTGAGCAACTGGACACACAGCAAAGCGGGGACAGCCACGCCCTCCCAGTGACCCGCAGCCCCCGATGCCCATGCCGCGAACGCCATGGTGACTTTAAACGGCTCTGTCTCGAAGAACTCGTCCATCATGTCGAACATGGTCCACTCGCGAAGCTCAGGTGTCACAATACCAGGATCATATTTCTGGTAAACCTGCATATAAGGAACGTTCTCATCGGTGATCTCGACCTCGGGCGGATGTGGAGGGCACCAGAACGTGGCCCGCATCAGTTCCCTGGTGAAGGGGCCGGGTTGACCGAGCATACCACCCAATCGAGCGAACCCCATGAGGTCTTTCTCGGTGGGGGTCGAAATCCCGTCACTGGTTGTGTTGCCAAGCGTCATCATCTCGTCAAGGTTGGCGGGATTCCACTTCATGCGAAAGCCGAATTTATTAAGCTCCAGTTGGTCGAACGCCGGCGCGGGGGCCGCGTACATCAGCATGGCATGCGGGTAAATTCGCACTCCCGGATACGGCTCCACCGTTTCACAGGCACCGCCACACTCTGTTCGCTCTTCAAGGACACATACACTGAGCCCGCTCTTAGCCAGGTAGGCGGCCGTGCCCATTCCGTTAGGGCCACCACCCACTATCACGACATCGTAACGTTCATCCTTGGGCATATATTCCTCCTTTCTGTTCTGATAATACTGTATAAATTTGACCGCTTGTTCAATTTGCGGAAATTATACACCTGATATACCCGTGCTGTCAACCCGTCGTATTCCCTCAACAAGAATGTTACCGAGGAGGACCATGCCTGACGATGAAAAGGAATGTTCCGATCAACCGGCCGCCCCGCAGGTGAATGGCTTTGTGTTTGAAACGCTGTTATCTGGGCCGGTTCACAAGCTTGACAGAGAATATTCGGCATGTTAATGTAAATAAAACTGACCAAGTGGTCAATCCAGTCATGAAAAAAACGCGTTCGTCATACAATACTAAAGGCCGATATTACGCCATCCTCAACGCGGCGGAGAAACTCTTTGGTGAGAAGGGTTATCAGAACGTCTCCATCGGCGAAATAGCCAGATCGGCCGGGGTGGCCAAAGGACTGGTAAACTACCATTTCAGCAGCAAGGAAAACCTCTTGATTCACGTACTTAGCAAGGGTACGGCAACATTGTTCGACCAGCTGGATTACGTGACCGAAAGGCAGGAGACCACCAGGGATAAGATACAGGCGGCCATTGGGATTTATTTATCCATTGCCAGCGCGGGACCGGGACTCACCCGCATGGCCATGATCGCGGTATTTGAGGCGGCTTACTCGGAGAGCATCAGGAAACTCTGGCTACAGTTCATGGAAAAGAACCTCAGCAAGTTCAACGAACTGATAGAAGAAGGTATATCCCGAGGAGAGTTGAAACCGGTTGACAGCTGGCTGATAACACAACTGGTAATGGCCATGGCCTTTGAAGTTCTGAGGGAATCAACGCTCAGAAAAGAACCCCTGGATCCTCGCGAAGCCGCCGAAAAGGTTACTACGGTCCTTTTCGAAGGCATCTCCAGGTAACGCAGCGGAATTCAAGCATACTCACGCGCCTTTACTTGAATGACAGGGGATCATATACGCTGGATCCCGTCCACGATAAACTGAACGGCGATCACGGCCAGCAGCAAACCCATAATACGCGTCACCACCCGAATACCCCCGACACCGATCAGCCTGTATATTCTCTCGCCGAGATAGAAGATGATAAATGTTATCAGACAGGCCAGTATTACAGCCGAAGCCAGCAAAGGGGAACTCAGAGGCGTCTCCGAACTCTGTTGCCACACCAGAACCGCCGTTATCGCTCCCGGGCCGGCAAGCAAAGGTATGCCAAGAGGGACCAGGGCCACATTCTGCCTGGCAATTCCCTCTTGCTCCTCTTC
>JAWOBX010000059.1:0-28473 GCA_046484125.1 Dehalococcoidia bacterium
TGTGGCATTTCCAGGATGCGGGCTGCCCCGGAGAATGCATACTTGCCCGGACTTGCCCCCGGATGATGGCGCGCCATTTGAGGCAGGATACGGAAAAGTTGGAACAGAGGAATTTGAGAAAAGCGAAATATCGAGTTCACCAAAATACGAAAAGAGACTATTTTTGAGGTCTATGGGATGATAATGGTTTAATTCCAACATCTGATCGACGAGGCTGACGATCTGGTCGTGCATAGAGACTTCGGCGGGATTGGTGAAGTCAATTGGACGAATAGGGAATATTCTAAGCTCCTTAACTTTAAATTGTGGGAATACTTTTCTTTGTAATTTCCCAAAGGAGTGTACAAACCAAAAAGATATGAGACGGGAATTAAGTATTCCTGCAAGGTATTTAAGCTTATATTCTTTCTTTGGTGGAGTAACAATCATACTGTTATTATCATTTACCAACTCTTCATCTACATAGCTGGCCAAGATAGAATACGGTGGAAGCGCTGGTATTTGTCGAATAAGCAATCTCTCTCCTTGAAAAAGTTCTTTTTTTCTTGGTCGAGTGAGATTTTTGCCATATTTTACATATTGTTGACTCCAACTAATTTTGTACCTGCCAATGTCTACGCCATCAACATACTTTATCCAAGTATGATCTTTCTTTTTAAAACTATGATATACTCTATCTTTTTTCATTTGTGCAGTTTGTATCGGCGTCCCCTCACCGACGGTGTAAGCCTGAATTCCATTTCGTACTTCTGAAATAACTTCCAATAAAATACCTTGATTTGTTATTTTTTGACACAGGGCAACGCATTCATCCGACTTATGCGCTTCATAGTTGATAATATGGCTATGAAGGTTTAAATAAACTTTTGGATTACTATTGAGGATTGGTTTAAATTTGCCATTTTCTAATTCAAGAATTGCTAAATTTTCTTTCCCGGATTTACTAAAATTTAGTATACTCGTATCCACACTCGCGCTTTCAAATACCTTGTCACGGTTATTCACGATATGAAGATTACGTGTCTTGCTTAAAATGAAATGACGAAATAATGATGCTGTTTCAAGTGTCAGCCAATTATTCGGAATAATGTATCCAAATCGCCCAATATCCTTAAGTAACAAAAATCCTCTTTCTACAAACAAAATATAAGTGTTTATCTTGAATTGAGTTTGTTGATATGCGCGGTTGTAATATTCCTTTTCGAATTCTGAGATAAGTTCTCTTGTGAAAATATATGGAGGATTACCAATCACGGCATCAAATCCACCGTCCTTCATAATGTCGGCAAATTCGCTGTTCCAGTCAAAGGCATTGATCCGATAGACCTCTTCTTCTTCGAACAGATTCATCTTTTGCTGGTCGTAGAAATCCGGGCCAATGAGGGAGTTGCCGCATTTGATGTTATTGGCCAGATCAGGCAAAACCCGCTCATGAAGCATCTGCAATGTCTTGTTGATGCTCTGTTCGTCCTCCCCCTCCAGCACCTTGAGCAGCAGGGCTAGCTTGGTCACCTCCACCGCCTGATGATCGATATCCACGCCGTAGATATTGTTGATCAGGATGCGTTTGCGCTCGTCGGTGGTCAGTCGCCATCCCCCTTTTTGTGATTGATAAAGGCGGGGTATTTTGCCTTTGGCCCATTTTTCCGGGCCGTCGTTGATGTATTCATCCCGGTGCCAGTCTAGCAGAAACTGATACGTGCCGATCAGAAAAGAACCTGAACCGCAGGCTGGGTCCAGTATTTTCAAATGGCTGACCCCACCCCTGGGACCGGGCTTCTTGCCTTCCACCAGTTTGCCTACCGTGTTTTTGACAATATAGTCCACGATGTACGTCGGGGTATAATAAACGCCACCTGCCTTGCGAACCTCCGGTTTTTCCTCGATTTTAGCCTGGTGCCCGGCGGTGAGGCGGATAACCCTGCCCAGAAATCTTTCATAAACCTGACCGAGGATATCAACGGGAAGCACCGAAAACTCGTAGGGGCTTTCGGGATAGTACAGGTTACTGAAAATCTCCTTAAGGGGCTTATCATCAATCCGAAGCAAAGGCGTGAGGCTGTCATAGTTTTCCCGACCCTTTTCTTTACTGAAATGAAACAGGCCGGAATTGTATTTCTCATCCGCTCTCTTGAAAAGGTAGAAAAGCCTATCGTAAATATTCTCTCCGTTGCGCAGGGCCATCAATCCCCCGTAGGGTTCCATGCCTCGGTCCTCGCAGATACGCAGGAATACGATGCGGTCGATAGTCTGCTGGATGGCGAAGTTCAATTCCCGCTGGGAAAGATCGGGATTGCGCAAGGCGATATTCCGGGCCAGGAGTTCCCGCCAGCGTTCGATTTCCTGCAGGAAGGCGGCATCGACCTCTGTGGTTCCTTTCTTGGCTTTATTGGATTCAACATATTTATCGAAGGAACCTTTCAGGACAGCATTCTTGGAAAAGACATCGGCGATTTCGGGCCATCGGTTCTCATAATCCTTATATCCCAGATAGAGGATTCTGGAGTGGGAGACCTTGTCGGTGGTTGACGGTTTCATCCGGCAGTCGTAAACGGCGAATTCTTCGAAATCCGTCAGGATGCTGAGGGGCAGTTTGGCGCTCCATCCGTATCGGCGTAACTGATAAGCCGGATGAATGTCTTGTTGGATATTGACCGAAGGTCGCTTCACTTCCAGAAAGAATTTGCGGGCGCCTCCGACCCTGAAGCAGTAATCCGGAGCCTTGGTAACGCCTCCGACCTTGATAGCATCTTCATGAATGACGTCCTTATAGGCTTCGGCATACCCCTGTTCGTTGGCGACATCCCAACCCAATTGCTCGAAAAACGGATCGATGAACTCCCGGCGTACCTGAGTTTCATTATAGGAACCCTTTTTGTACGATTCCAGGTTATTATCAAAAACCTCAGTTAATTCCTTTATCCTATCCGGTACGCTCATATTACAATATCCGCTCTTCATTTAATTTGAATGCATAACGCTGGAATTCAGAGGCGGCAAGGGCGACAACAAAACAACCCTTTGCGCCCAATTTCGTTGATGCCATTGTAGCAAACCCCTCAAATTAAAACCAGAGGGGCCTTTCGGGCGCAAAGTTGAGGCAGAATCAACTTCGGGGAATGCGCTGGGGCTTCAAAGGCTGCCGCCCCTTGCTGTCCCGCTGGAATGACTTGTTCGGTTGCCTTCAGGTATAAAAGGTGATCGAATTGCCATGAACTAAAGCCTATTCAGGAACACGAACTTTCCTTTCTCAAGATCTACATGGGCCTCCCAGAAATAGGTGGTGCCTTCAATATGTAATATGGCAATGCCGTTTCTGTAATCAGTATTAACCTGATCGCTAGGACCTAAAAAATAGAGCACTTCTGCATTGTCGTTCAACAACTCAATCACCTCAGATTGTGATTGTATGATAGTGAGCACCTCATCCTTAGCACTTGAAGATAGCTGCAATTCCGAAGGTAGCTCTCGAAGACTAATGACTTCACCTGCGGAAATATCAACTTGAGCCATCCATAAACCATCATCAATAATTAGCCACACTGTGATGAAGTTCGATGATTCCAATTTCCCAGACAATCTACCATCCTCAGAGAGACAATACTCAATGCTCCGATAGCCAAATACATATGTTTTAGCACCCTGTTTCAGTAAACCGCTGGTCTTAGCAGATTCGGATAAAATATCTTGGACAGATTCGCGGGATAGTGTATCTGATCCCAAAGCAGGGGATACCCATTGCACTTCCCATTTAAGCAAATCAACGAAGGCCTCACGCACAGTATAACCTCTTCTTAATTCAACCATAGCGGATGATGGTGTATAGACAGCAATAGAATTCCCGTTATCTGATTCCAGATAATTGTCATTAAACGTAATCCAGATGTCATGCGTGGATATGGAAAAACCTTGATCAAGGAGCACTTTCCCAATGGGATCAGCCTCAATTATTTCAATGGTATTGTTCTTGGCTTCTTCTTTTATTTTTTCCATATTTTCCTGCAAAGGATCATCTAACTCTCTCGTCACTTTTCCATCGATTGGGGTAGCGATACTGGTGATGCTTTGGATATTGCCTGTCTCTCCCTCTTCGTGTGTTTCAGTGACCATCATGGCATCAAGATCAATTCTTGCTTTAATTACGGATGGGTCTTCCTCAAGATCAAATCTGACAACAACCATTTCCGGGCCGGGGGGGAGTGTAATTTCCCCAATCTCAGTAATTACTGTACCGGAGACGAAAACCGGATATACCTCGATATTTTGTATGTTATTTCCCTCAAGGGAATGGTAGATCAAAGGTGAGGATTTTGCCAGATCAATTACCAACTTTTGTTCCTCATCCGTCAGTTGCGGCAAATCCACATCAGCGATGTCGACTACAGTTTTGGATTTAAGGTCGATCTTCACAGCAATGGGTGGTTGCATTCCGGATGAGCAAACCACAATATCCTTTTCTTCCACTATTTGTAGGATTTGTATATTATCTCCTCCGAGAGCTTTTTTAACCTCAGGGCTGCTTCGCGCGATATCAGCAGCCAGCAAGGTATCATATCCTCCAGATGAGAGCAAGGCGAAAGTTAGTATAACCATAACCGCCAGTAACGTAGTCCCAATAGTAGCAATCTTCCACTTGGGTCGTGGGGAAAATATCTTGCCTGTGTTTACCCTTTTGATCAATTTGGCGATTTTTTCATAACTATCAGTACCACTATAATTTCCAGTTTCATATTGTTTAATCTTTGATATAGTGGCATCTCTGAGATTTGGAAATTCAGGAATCTCCCTCAAAGTCGATAATTTCCGCCTGACCTCAATCCAGGTTGATAGCGCGTGTCGACATTCGGCGCAGTTACTCAGGTGCCTATCCGTCAATTCCTGAAACTCCGGCGTCAATTCTTTGTTGATGTAGGCAGGGAGGAGTTTTTGAATCTCTTTGCATCCCATTACCCATTACTCCCCGGCATTTCTTGATAAGTCTTTCTAAATTTCTGGCTTCCTCTGGCTACTCTTTTTCGCACAGCCTCTTCAGATATACCCTCGATTTGGGCAATTTCCCTGTATTTGAATCCTTCAACAAAATGGAGTACCAAGCATTTACGCTGATCGTAAGGAACCAGCAATAAAGACTCTTCTATCGCTATTTGCTGCTCAACTCTTTCTGTAACTGGAATGGTGTCGTCTAATAAAATATCCTCTCTGCCATAATCAGTGAAAGGAATAAATGAAATTCGACGTTTTCGCCGATAGAATTGGCGTGCATTGTTTGTAGCAATCCTATATAGCCATGCTTTAAAGGAAATATGCGAATTGAAATCGGAAAGACTACGATACGCTTGGAAAAAAGTGTCTTGCGTCAAATCTTGCGCCACGGTAAAATCCCCAGTTAAACGATACAAATAGCGTACAATCAGCGCTTGATAGTGATCCACGATTTCGCCAAACGCGTCAACGTTGCCTTCACGTATCAATGCTATGATTAGAGCTTCATCTACCACAAATAATAGCTTCCTTTTCTCAGCCTGCTACGCACTATGACTTGAACGTTTGCCAGCTTAGTTTGTGGCCCTGGATAGTGCAAAGCACTATCCAGGGCCAGTATAAATATGGGGAAGCGGTTTTGTCTTAAGGAGTTAGATACACGTTGGTTGACTGCAAGTAAGTCGAATAAGCTGAAGGATTGTAACCACTTGGGTAAGTACCCATGTAGTTCGCGTATGAAAAGTAGTCCCCATCAGTATCAGTATCGTATGAGATGTCATCCGTGTCAACTGTATGTGCATTGGTATCCCAAGAACTGCTGGAATCACATAGCTCAATAGTGTCACCAAGATCACGGTACAAGACAGGACTTACCCATATATAAGGGATTCTTTTGTGCCAAGGAACGGTAACCTCGCTCTTTGCGCGATACTCAATCTCGCCAGAACCTGTCGTTGCCGAAGGTAACCACAAGCTATGGCTCACTACAATCGTATCACGCGTCTCTGAACCAGCAGATTGAGTCTCTGTAGTTAATGGACGATCTGAATTAACTACAATTGTATCACATACCTCTGAATTGGTAGATTGAGTTTGCGTAGTTATTGGATGGTAGCTTTGCGCCCTCGGGGTTAAGGGTTTTTCGGGCCAAGTCATCGGCGTGTTAAACAGTGCGGTAACTAAATCATCAGGCATTCCTGCTAACTGATCAGAATACACTTTCTCTAAGAACTCACCAGCTGATATAGCCTTACCATGGAGCTTTTCAATTTGGTCAAGTTGTTCTGAGTTAGCATGAACAAAGTTGCTTCCATCGCAATTAAGTTCCTCTTGAGGTTTTTCCTCAGCACTAATGATACTCCCTGTGCCCAACGCAGCAACAAGCACGAGGGCTAGCACTAGAGGGAGTAAATTCCATTTAGACTTAAGCATAAAAACAACCTCCTTTTTATTTTCCTCAATATCCGCATTCATTCACGGTCTTTGGTCTTCAAGTCATATTTAGCCTCCTCAACGCATTATAGGGGACACAGACCTAAATAGAATTCTTTAGCCTACCAATAATTGGCAGGCTAAAATCCCCTCTACCTGTTATGATGCTTGGGAACATAAGAACCGGACAAGATTGATAAAATGACTTCACAAAGATGTACAAGCCGTAAAGTAAGGGGGTAGCAGATCGTATTCCAGATTTAAATCAACTCGATTCTGTTCTCTCCGAAATGACGGTTTACCACAAAATACAGTCTCAGCTCTGGGTAGTGGAAGATTGTCTGCGATCGAACAGAAATATGGGAAGATTCAAAAGGGCTAAATTGCTACATTTCAAGCAACCGAACGCTCGGCGTCAGCCGCTTGCAGGGTGATATGCTCACCATGCACTTTGCGGCAATCCACTTTTGCCATGGATTGCAATAGACCAATACCGGAACGCAGAACTCCACCTGTTATGCCCCTCTTGCCGCAAAGTTGAACCTGGATAGTTATCGGAAGCAAATGTAGGCTCAAAAGGAGCCGCCCCTGCAAGTCGGTTGCACGCCATTGTTAGGTAGCAAATCGTCAAAGAAAGTTGGATGCATTACATTACCAAGTAGTTGTACAGGGAGTTCCACGTCATAAACTAACCGATTATAAATACTGTCATGAAGTTCAGAATATGGTTCCTCGAAAAACCTGAAAGCAGAAGCTGCGAGATACTGTTGATCCAAATCACAGGAAATCCAATTGCGCTGTAGCATCTCAGCAGCTTCACCGGTAGCATTGGAACCTGCGAAAAAATCCAAAACAATATCACCGGGATCGGTTAGAAACTCAATAAAGAACGCTGGCAGTTTCACAGGGAAACGTGCAGGATGTTTTTTTGCATTGTACTTCTTGCACAGCCTCAAATACTTTGAGTTACTATCAGTATTCGGGATTTGTAGCAAGTTTGAAGGTATAGCGCCACCATTTTGTATTCCAAAGCCATTAGATATGTTGTGTCCTGATGGGCGTTTCTTAGGTTTATAGAATTGTTCGGGGTCACTAAGTAGCTTCTGCATACGCTCAGAGTAGGGATTAAGTATACGCTCTAAATGTGTTTTAGGAAAATCTGTTTTTGACAACCACCAGACAGTGTTTACTGAATCCTTCACACGAATCTTCTTCTTGTTTACCCATTCAATAGGCGAAGGTAGTTTCGATGGATTATGCCAGAAGAACTCTTCAGCTAGATTAAAACCATACTCATCGCAAAGTCGTATTAATAATCGATAGTTGTACAGAGAACGTACAGGGCGGCCTTTACGATAGGCACCACCTAAATCAAGAACAAAGCTTCCCGTATCTTTCAATACTCTATGTACATTTCCAGCAAATAATACTAGCCAATCGACATAATCATTTTGATCCTTGTTTCCGTATTCTTTCTTGCGTTGTAGTGCAAATGGAGGGGAAGTAATCACAAGGTCAATGGAACAATCATCAATGCTATCGAGAAGCACATTAGCATCCGAAACATACACATTCCCAAACCTTGTTTGGTATAATAATTTATTGCTTACATATGACATTTCAATATTCCTCTAGTCCATATATCCAACTCGACGTCAGTTTCCAAAGTAAGGTAACGGCAAAATACATTTCAGGATCAAGTTGCATTAGCTTCTCGATATCGGAGATGATTCGCTGCTTGTCATTTGAACCAATAATATAAGATGCCCAATGCCTCGCATCATTATTATCTTGGGGAGTGTGGGAAAGAAGGTCATTAAGATCCCATTTGCCATGTTTGCTCAGTGCCCAAGCAATTCCAGGTCGCTCTTCCTCGGACGCTTCAAGAAATGATTGGAGAACTTGCGGCGTATGTTCACCGCAGAGTTTTGCTAATGCTCTGGCGGCCTCAATTTGTATGTTGGGATGAAAAGCAAGAAATGATCCAATCAGGTCGGGGATACAATCAGAGTTATTCAACTCTCCAAGCGACCAAGCAGCCCCCGCCCTAATTTCATGGTTTTGAGTATTGTCCTTAAGCACTTCTCTAAGTAAATCGCAGGCTTCCTCATTCTTGATTTCACCCAGTATGATTACTGCTTCTAGTCGATGTTCCAAATAACTATCTGACAACAAATTTCGAATGAATTTAATGCCTTCGGCATCTCCGGCACGGGCGAGATTTGCAGCGATTTCGAGCCGTACATAAATGTGCTCGGATTCATCAAGAAGTTTATTAAGTAGCTCCTTTGGCAGGTCTGCTACTGGAATCGTTGAGAATGCTTTAGCTGCGCAATACCTGTCAGCAAGTGAAGAACTATACAACTGTTTCAAATAGAATTCGCTTTCTACTTGATGTGCCTTGGGAAGAATACTTGTAGCCTCTACAACCGAAGCAAGTATCGTGTTCTTTCGGACGGTCTCACCTATATCAACCAAAGGTTCAAGCGTAATTCCATTTCGGCGAAGGTTGAGACTAATAGTCCTGTTATCTGACAAACGCTTGAACTGTATTCTGTCAGAAGTAATTGAAGATACAATTCCATCATTACTAGCCACCGCGGCCGGCCAAGTTACACGAGATTCGAATCCTTCTTGTGCACCCTTCGGTTTTTCCATGATGACTTTTCCAGTTCTGAAAGCCGTGCGTAGACCACTTACCTTTACGTATTGAACAAGGTCTTCGGCTGCCCAATCAACGGGACGATCTCCAATACGAGTACAAACAACTAAAGCTACATAGTCACTATCATTAAGCCCAAAGTCCCAGCCCCGAGACTCATCAGCGGATGAGTGAGACATAGATATTGCTAATGTAGTTTTGGCTCTTGATTCGACTCGCGTTCCAGTATCAACACACAAGATATCCGGAACTCTTACTCTTTTGATTTTGATAGTTTTCCATATTGTGAATCCAGTTGAACCACGTTCCAATTCAATAGCTTGGTATCCTTGATTCCGTAGATCAGATATCACTTTGTTGGTTCCAGTGGCACCAATTACCAGCTTTTCAAGAAAGCTATCATCAGATTTATAAGAGCGTCTTGCCATAATACCTCTGTTGCCTAATTGTAGCTTACTCTTTTGGCAAATGCCATAGATATATGGGCGGCTATGCTACCTAACAATTAATATATCGATGGCCGCATTATAACATATCCAGCTTCGCGGTAGAAGAAAATAGGCCCCGGGGCCCATGCGGAGGGCGGGGTTATCGGGTAAAACAGCTTCGAAAAATCCGGTAGATGTGCCGGCTTGTCTATTGACCGGCCAGCTACGACAGATGTGAATGGTCAATTATTAAATGATTACGAACGTTTCTTGGCGAATAACGTCGCCGTCAGTGGAGGTGACAGATAAAAAAACGGGCCGAAGTTCCGGCCCGTTTTTGCTGGACGTGTTGCTGCGCAGCGACTGGCTAAGCCGCCCTTTTGGCCTTCTTTATCAGCAGTAGCCCATTCCTGGCTCCCGGTACGGCGCCTTTGACCAGCAAAATGTTCCTATCCGGGTTGGCCTGGACTACCTCAAGATTTCTCACCGTTACTCTGCGATTGCCCATGTGTCCGGCCATCCGCTGTCCCTTGAACGTCTTGCCCGGATAGGTTCCTCCCCCTACTGATCCCGGCGCACGATGGCGATCCTCCTGACCATGTGTCTTCGGGCCCCCGCTGAAGCCATGACGCTTCACTGTGCCGGCGAAACCCCTTCCCTTGGATGTACCGACTACGTCAATGAGCTCACCGGGCTCGAAGATATCAACGGTGAACTTTTGCCCGATTTCAATGTCGGCGACACTCGAGGTCCTGAACTCTCGCAGATGCCTGAAATTGCCCAGTTTCTTCAAGTGGCCTTTTTCCGGCTTGTTCAACCTTTTTGACTGGCCGAAACCGAGTTGGACCGCATTATAATTATCTCTCTCCCCGGTCTTGATCTGGGTCACCGTGCACGGACCAACCTCGATGGCCGTAACCGGTATCACGGAGCCATCCTTGCTGAATATCCGGGTCATACCAATCTTTTTCCCAATCATTCCCATAATCATATGCCTAACCTACCTGTTAAATACGGAGCCCCGCCTGAGGCAGATTTATCCCGGCGTTTGTAATCAACGGGATTAGATCTTGATCTCTATACTCACTCCACCGGGTAGATTGAGTTGCGTTAGCGCGTCTACCGTTTTTGGGGTGGGTTCCAGGATATCGATCAATCTTTTGTGTGTGCGAATCTCGAATTCCTCTCTTGAGTCCTTGTTAATAAATGGTGAGCGGGTAACACAGAACTTCTTGATATGTGTTGGGAGAGGAACAGGGCCGACGACCGCTGCGCCGGTGCTTTCCGCCGACTCAACTATGTGAGCCGCCGATTGATCCAGTATCCGGTGATCGTAAGATTTTAGTTTGATCCTTACCTTTTGCTTTGCCATCTCTTATCTATATACCAGGTTCTTCATCTATCGGGTTACGATAGCATCAGCCAGTTCCCTGGGGACCTCCTCATAATGATCAAAGCCCATAAAGAAGCTGGCTCTTCCCTGACTCATCGACCTTAAATTGGTTGCGTATCCGAAAGTCTCCGCCAGAGGTACGAAGCATCTCACCACTGTAAAACCTTCGTGGGGATCAATACCTTCAATACTGGCTCTCCTGGAGTTCAGGCCGCCGATTACATCGCTCAGACACTCGTCCGGAGTGGTAACCTCCATCCTCATTACCGGCTCCAGTAAAACCGGGTTTGCTTTCTCCAGGCACTTTCTTGTACCGATCGCGCCGGCCATTTTGAAGGCGACTTCCGAAGAATCCACGTCATGGTAACTTCCGTCAACCGCCATCACTTTAATGTCGACTACCGGGTAACCGGCCACCGGCCCTTCGCTCAATGCTTCCTGAACGCCCGATTTGATTGCTGGTATGAACTCCTTGGGCACAGTGCCGCCAACGATCTGATTGGCGAACTCGAACCCGGAGCCCCGTTCCATCGGTTCGACCTCCAGCCATACATCTCCGTATTGGCCTCTTCCGCCCGTCTGTCGAACGAACTGCCCTCGAGCTTTGACGGCTGCCGTCACGGTCTCCTTGTAAGCCACTCTCGGTTTGCTGACCCTCGCTTGAACCTTAAACTCGCGAAGCAGGCGGGTGATGATTACCTCAAGCTGGAGTTCGCCCATACCGGAGATGAGGGTTTGCCCCGTCTGATTGTTATACTGGACTTTGAACGTGGGATCTTCCTCGGCAAGCTTTGCCAGTGAATCGATTATCTTTTCCTGGTCAGCCCGGGATTTGGGCTCAATGGCCACCGATATCACCGGCTCTGGGAATTTGATTGATTCCAGCATTACCGGCCGTTGAGAATCGCAAACGGTGTCTCCCGTTGATGTCTCCTTGAGGCCGACCGCGGCCACTATGGCGCCGGTATAGGCCGCGCTTATTTCCTCGCGGTCATTGGCGTGCATGCGGTAAAGCCGGCCTATTCTCTCCTTCTTTCCGGTGGTTGAGTTAAAGACCTGTTCACCGGACTTTACCATTCCCGAGTATATTCGCAGATATACCAGGCGTCCGACGAAGGGATCGGTTACGATTTTAAAAGCCAGTGCGGAAAACGGCGCGCTGTCATCCGGAGGACGGGTCTTTTCCTTATCGGTTTTAGGGTCCAGCCCGACTATCGGGGGCATATCGAGCGGCGACGGCAGGTAATCAACTACAGCGTCCAGAACCGGCTGTACGCCTATGTTCTTGAGCGCGCTGCCAGCGAGCACGGGGACCAGCCGCGTAGCCACGGTTGCCCTTCGCAATCCCGCCTTGAGCATCGATATGTCTATCTCGCCGTCACTGAGGTAGGCGAGCATGACCTCGTCGTCGTTCTCGGCCACATTCTCGATCAGTTTCTGCCTCTGCTCAGACACAATCTCCCTGTAATCCTCAGGAATGGGTATCTCCACCAGCCTGGAGCCTTCCTGGAAGGCCCAGGCTTTTTCCTCGATAACGTCGATGATGCCGCGAAAAGAACTCTCCGCTCCGATAGGTAATTGAATCGGTACCGGATTCGCTTTTAACCTTTTCTTCACGCTGTCAATTGTGCGGTTGAAGTTTGCGCCGGTGCGATCCATCTTGTTGACAAAACATATTCGGGGTACGCGGTATCGATCAGCCTGGCGCCAGACCATTTCCGATTGAGACTCGACCCCCGCGACGCCATCGAATATAACCACGCCACCATCGAGAACGCGCAGGGCTCTTTCCACTTCCGCGGTAAAGTCCACATGCCCCGGGGTGTCGATGATGTTGATCAAATGGCCCTTCCACTGGCAACTGGTAGCAGCAGACACTATGGTGATGCCTCGCTCGCGCTCCTGGTCCATCCAGTCCATCTCAGCGGTACCGTCATCGACTCGGCCGATCTTATAGGTGCGGCCGCCGTAATGCAGAACCATTTCGGTCATGGTGGTTTTGCCGGCGTCGATATGCGCTATGATCCCGATATTTCGTATATTTTGCAGTTGAACGTCGCGTAGCATCGTTCGTGCCTCAGTACGTGTCTTAAGCATGTCTTTCTACCATCTGTAATGGGCGAACGCCCTGTTTGCCTCTGCCATCTTGTGTGTGTCGGTACGTTTCTTAACGGTCGCGCCCTCTCCGCGAGAGGCTTCGAGTATCTCCGTTGCCAGTTTTTCAGCCATAGGCCTGCCCTTGCGAGACCTAGCGGTTGAGACCAGCCATCTCATGGAAAGAGAAAGTCCCCTCTCGGTCGACACTTCCATAGGAACCTGATATGTAGCTCCGCCTATTCGCCTTGGCCGGACAGCCAGCAGTGGGGTGGTGTTCTGTATCGCTTCCTCGAATACCTCTAAGGGATCCCTTTTGGTTTGTTCCTGTAAGATATCCATCATGTCGTAAACGATACGCTCCGACTTGCTCTTTTTCCCGTCGATCATGATCTTATTGATGAACCTGGCCAGCTTCTCGCTGCCGTATTTCACGTCGGGTAAGACTACTCGCTTGGGAACTCTCCCTCTTCTTGGCATTTTCCGTACCCCTTATTTCATCGAAAGAGCTTCCATCATTTGTATGATGACGGAAGCTCCTCATTATAGATTCCCCTCCGTTTTAGGAAACCTGCTCTAGCGTTTGGGCCTCTTGGCTCCATATTTGCTTCGGCTGGTATGCCGATCAGCGACTCCCTCGGCATCAAGAGTGCCCCGAACCACGTGGTAACGGACCCCCGGCAGATCGGGAACCCTTCCACCACGAACCAGGACCACTGAGTGCTCCTGAAGGTTATGGCCCTCACCCGGGATGTACGCCGTTATCTCAACGCCGTTCGTCAACCGGATCCTGGCTACCTTGCGAAGGGCGGAGTTGGGCTTCTTTGGTGGTATCGTCTTGACCTGGAGGCAGACCCCACGCCGTTGCGGAGAGCCTCGTTTATTCCTCCTGCTTCTTCCCGTAAGAGAACTATACGAGATCTGCAGCGCCGGACTTTTAGCGCGCTTTCCTGTTGACTTTCTTCCTTTTCTAACTAGCTGGTTTGCGGTAGGCACAGTTTGCTATCCTCGCTCAATTGTTTAAATCCAACAATTTCAAATTTAATCACCACTTGGCAATATTGTCAAGTAATTCGAGCCTTAAAATATTACCAGAAATGTGGCCGGTTTGTCCAGTTATGGGGTAACTTCCCGAAACAAAGATTTGTTGGAAACCGGGCATAGGCGTGTTATAATCACCGGAAAATAAGGACAGCAGGGGAAAGTTGGATATACTGATAAAGAACGGCAGAATTATTGATCCCTCATCGGCTATGGACGGAATCGGAGATATCCTGATAAAAGACGGGTTGATATCCGCCGTCGATGAGCGAGTTACAGTCCGTGAAGGCGCGCCGAAAATCGATGCCAGTGGCATGTTAGTTTGCCCCGGATTCATCGATCTTCACTGTCACTTGAGGGAGCCGGGTTTTGAGGATAAGGAAACCATTGCCACCGGGACGGAAGCGGCGGTGCGGGGTGGATTCACCACAATCTGCTGTATGCCCAATACCGAACCGCCGCTGGACAGCCCCTCTATTCTGCGACACCTTGCCCGAATAGTGATTGATGAGGGCAGAACAAGTGTGCTCCCTGTTGGTTGCGTAACGGAGGGAAGAAAAGGGAAAAAGCTGGCCGATTTAGTAACTATGCATAAAGAAGGGGCTGTCGCCTTCAGCGATGATGGAAATCCGGTATATGATGATGGGATAATGCGAAGGGCGCTCGAAGAGGGCAAGCCACTGGGAATACCGATAATCGATCACTGCGAGGATAAGATTCTTTCTGGCAAAGGCTCGATGAATGAAGGTAGTACCGCGTTAAAATTGGGGTACACAGGAATTCCCGGTGAAGCTGAGGAGCGGATGGTGGAAAGGGATATTAAACTGGCGGGGGAGACGGGGGGATGGGTGCATATCGTTCATGTGAGTACGGCCGGCTCGGTGGAACTGGTACGGCAGGGGAAACAGTCGGGGATAAACGTCACGGCGGAGGTGACTCCACATCATCTGACGTTGACTGAGCAGGCGGTTATCACCGCCGGCACGACCGCAAAAGTGAATCCGCCGCTCCGGACCGAGAGGGACAGGCTCGCGCTGATTGAGGGATTGCTTGATGGCAGCATTGATGTCATTGCCACTGATCACGCGCCTCATACCATGGCTGATAAGGACTGCGAATTCGAGGAGGCAGCGTTCGGTATCAGTGGATTTGAGACAGCGTTCGGCAGTTTGATGGGCCTGGTACACCAGGGCTACTTCGATTTAGCTTTCCTCATTTCGAGACTTACCTGTGAACCGGCCCGGATACTGGGTAAGAATACCATCGGAAACTTGAGCATGGCATCAGAGGCGGATGTGACAATTATTGATCCTGACGCGGAATGGATAGTCGATACGTCAAAGTTCGCTTCAAAGGGAAGGAACACACCACTGGCCGGGGAAAAGTTACGGGGAAAAGTGGTCGCGACGGTAGTTGGCGGAAGATTGGTGTATTTGGATGAAAAATCATGTTGAAATCAAGGCCATCCAGGTTGACACCACGGGTGGGTAGTGATAAGATTATATATGCGTAGATGCGCATACATGATTGAGCGAGACAGGCAGATGAGAGATTTGATCAAAGCGTTTAAGGCCCTTTCTGATGAGACGAGGCTACGCATACTAAACTTGCTGGTGGAAAGGGAATGCTGTGTATGTGAGGTTATGCAGGTGCTGGACATATCTCAGACCAGGGCATCGCGCAATATGAGCGCGTTGTATGACGCCGGATTTTTAAAAATGCGTAAAGAAGGGTTGTGGACTCTTTATTCCATTGATCGAGAAGCTGTAAAAGAGTGTTGCCCCGATCTGATAGAAGTGGTTCGTAGAGGATTAGAGGGGAACGAGGTGGTGAGAGCGGATAGGGAGAGATTGCGGATGGCGGAACGGCTCGTACCGGCCTGCTGCAACTGAATTTTTTAAGGTTTATATGCGCACATGCTTTTATTAGCATTATAATGTCAAATTCCAAAAGGGGGGTAGCAATGAACGATCTTAATGGCGAAAAAATTCGAAAAGTGGTCAGGGAGAATTATGCCAGAGTTGCCAGTTCCGGCAAAGGATGTTGTGGAAGTGCTCCTGCCGAGACGGTTCGCCTCCCCACAGCCGGCTCTTCCTGCTGTGGGAGCTCTGTGCAGACTCCGGCAGAGCTGCCGGCTCAGGACTCAACACGAATGGGTTATTCTTCGGAGGAGATTTCCAGTGTGCCGGAAGGTGCCGATATGGGGCTGGGCTGTGGCAATCCGCAGGCTATCGCCGCGCTCCAGTCCGGAGAGGTTGTTCTGGACCTCGGTTGCGGTGGGGGCTTCGACTGTTTCCTCGCGGCAAAGCAGGTTGGAAATGAAGGCAAGGTCATCGGTGTTGATATGACGCCGGAGATGATTTCGAAGGCGAGGGAGAATGCTGAAAAAAGCGGCTTTTCCAATATCGAGTTCCGCCTCGGAGAGATCGAACACTTGCCGGCGGCTGATAACAGCGTAGACGTGATCCTCTCAAACTGCGTCATCAACCTCTCGCCGGATAAATTTGCCGTCTACAGTGAAGCATTTCGCGTGCTCAAGCCGGGCGGCAGGCTGGCCATTTCAGATATGGTTTCAACCGCGGAACTCCCGGAGGACCTCAGGCAAGACCTTGATTACTACTGTGGATGTATCACCGGAGCGATTTCGGTCGATGAACTGGAATCGATACTTAACCGGGCCGGGTTCATTAATGTCCGGATAGAGCCCAAAGATGAAAGCAGGGAATTCGTACGGGAATGGGTACCGGGGCGGAATATCGAGGATTGTGTAGTATCGGCGACTATTGAGGCCACAAAACCTGCGTGATCCAAGTTCAGGTCAGGGTTAAGAGATGAAAATGGCAACCGGGTTTATGGATATTAATCGACTGACCTCGTATAATTTACACTAATGTGTGAAGGACTTGCTTTGCTATGAGAGACCTGCTAAAAGCCTTCAAAGCCTTATCAGACGAAACGCGACTCAGAATCCTGAACGTGCTCCTGGAAAGAGAGTGCTGCGTCTGTGAAGTCATGCAGGCGCTGGATATTTCCCAGAGCCGGGCATCGCGAAACCTCGGTGTTTTGTATGACGCCGGGTTTTTAGAGTCCAGACGTGACGGGGCGTGGACCGTCTATGATATCGACCGCGAGACATTACGGCAATATCTGCCTCAACTGGCGAACATCGTGAGAAATGAACTGAAGGAAAGCATGGAGGCGAACGCGGACCTGGAAAGGCTGAAAACCGCCGAACGCGTCGGCCCCGGATGCGCTGCATTTAGCAAATAGCTTTTTTTTAATGGTAGTATGCGTTATTGCACATATGTAGGATAGTGATTATATGGGTATCTTCATCGACCTTGTCCGTGGTGGGCTGGCTGAATTCCTGGAATATATGCTGGCCCACTTCATTACCTGCCTTGTCCCGGCTTTCTTCATCGCCGGGGCGATCAGTATCTTCGTCTCTCAGGGGGCTATCCTCAAATATTTTGGACCCAAAGCCAATCCGGTCCTGGCATACAGCATCGGTTCTGTCTCCGGCGCTGTCCTGAGTGTGTGTTCCTGCACCGTTCTTCCGCTGTTTGCCGGCATTTACCGGATCGGCGCCGGACTGGGACCGGCGGTGGCCTTCCTTTATTCCGGCCCGGCGATCAACGTGCTCGCCATTGTCTGGACAGCGCGCATCCTTGGATTCGATCTCGGCACCGGCAGGGTGATAGGGGCTGTTTTCTTCGCGCTTATCATTGGATACCTGATGGCCCGGATATTCCGCAGTCACGACTCGCAGCAATCGCAGGAAGCCTTCGATTCGCTGGATACTGATTCATGGCTCAACGGCAAACAGACTATTATCTTCATCGCCGCTCAGGTTGGTTTCCTCGTCTCACTGGCCTGGGGGTTCAAAGTCAATGGCGAAAAAGACTACGAAACCTGGAAGCTCATCACCGATATCGGCATCGAGATGAACTGGGTGGCCATAGGCGTCACCGTATTTTTTACTGTAGTCCTCGAGGAGGTTCTCCGGCGCTGGTTCAACCGGGAAATGATCGACCAGTGGCTGAAATCGACGTGGTCTTTCACTAAAATGATAGCTCCCTGGCTCCTTGGGGGAATCATTGCCGCGGGGATGATCGGAGTGGTTCTGCCCGAGGACTGGGTGGAGCGGCTGGTGGGCGGGAACAGCTTCCCGGCTAATCTGATCGCTTCCATGGTGGGGGCTCTCTTTTATTTTGCCACGCTGACGGAAGTGCCTATTTTAAGGACATTTCTCGATGCGGGGATGGGCAACGGTCCGGCGTTGGCCCTGCTGCTGGCGGGTCCGGCCGTCAGCCTGCCGAACATGCTGGTTTTGAGGAGCATCATGGGGGCAAAAAAAACCCTGACCTACGTCGGGCTGGTAGTGGTTATGGCGACAGCCAGCGGGCTCGCATTTGGACTTGTAATGCAATAACAAACCTGGAAGGAGGTAATCATGAATATCAAAATACTGGGTCCCGGGGCGGGATGCGCTAAGTGTCATGATCTCGAGAAGATCGTAAGCGAGGTGGTCAGCGAGATGGGGGTAACCGATCCGGTGGAAAGGGTCAGCGACATGAAGGAGATCATGAAGTATCCCATCATCATGACCCCCGGACTGGTGATAAACGAGGAGCTGGTGCTTTCCGGCAAGGTTCCTTCCAAGGCGGACGTGACCCGTCATATCACCAACGCGCTGGCGAAGGAGTAGAGCATTGTGAAGGAGGTGCTGTTTGTCTGTGTGCACAATTCCGGACGAAGCCAGATGGCGGAGGCGTTTTTCAACCAAATAGCCGGCGGAAAGGCTGAGGCGCTTTCGGCGGGAACCGATCCCGCATCCGCGGTCGATCCGACGGTGGTTGCAGTTATGAAGGAGGAAGGGATCGACATCAGCGGAAATATCCCGAAGGCCCTGACTACGGGGATGCTCGATGGCGCCATTCGGGTGATCACGATGGGGTGCGGGGTGGAGGGAGTATGCCCGGCCACCTACACCGAAACGGAGGACTGGGGACTTGAAGACCCGAAGGGCCAGTCCATCGAAAAGGTCCGGGAAATCCGGGATGAGATTAAAAAGAGAGTAACCGACATGGTATCTCGAATGGAGGTGTAGATGAAGGTTCAAAACATCAGAGCCCTGTTGTTTCTCGGGGTAATCGCAGTTTTGGCAACAGGCATCCTGGGAGCCTGCTCCAGCGGTGAAAGCGCTTCAGATTCCGAAAAGCAGGAACGGGCTGAAACAGGGGATACCGTCAAAGTGCACTATACCGGAAGATTTCAGGAGGGAACCGTTTTTGATTCATCCGCCGGAAGCGAACCGATGGAATTCACGCTGGGGGATGGGCAGCTCATTCCCGGTTTTGAACAAGCTGTGGCAGGGATGGTAGTCGGAGGAACAAAGACGGTCACTATTCCCTCTGAGGAAGCCTACGGTCCGCGCCGGGACGACATGGTACAGGAGGCTAGCAGGGACGAACTTCCCCAGGACCTGAAGCCCGAGGTGGGAATGTTGCTGGAGATGCGTCAACCGGACGGCACCACGAGAAATGTTACTGTTACCGATGTCACCGAAACAACTCTAACGATAGATGCCAATCACCCTTTAGCCGGAAAGGACCTGACGTTTGACATCGAACTCGTTGACATTGTGACAGCCCAATCCGGCGCATCAGGACTGGACCTGGCTTCCATCTCGCTGAAAGACTGCCTGGCCAGCGGCACGCCGACCCTGGCGGAATTCGGGCGGGGGACCTGCATCCCCTGCAAAAAAATGAAGCCCATTTTGGAAGAACTGGCTGTTGAGTACAAAGGTGAGGTGAACATAGTCTTTGTTGAAATCCAGAACCACATGGACCTAACCCGGAGTTACAGCATCATGGCCATTCCTACCCAGATATTTTTCGACAGCAACGGTGAGGAGGTAAGCCGCCATATCGGCTTCTACCCGAAGGAAGATATTGTATCAGATTTCCTCGAACTGGGGATGCTGAGGGATGGATGATCTCCTCCAGAGTCTGGCGGATGTAGTCGACAAGGATCCGTGGCTGGCGCTTCCAGCCGCCGTTCTGGCCGGGCTCATTTCCAGCGCCAGTCCCTGCGTGTTGGCCATGATTCCGCTAATCATCGGATTCGTGGGCGGCTACGCCGGAGGGTCGCAGCGAAAGGCCATTCAGTATTCGCTGGCCTTTATGATCGGCCTGACCATCACCTTCACCATTCTGGGAGTGATAGCGGGCGCGCTGGGAAGGCTCTTCGGAGATATCGGCGATTTCTGGAAATGGGTGGTGCCCATCGTTGCCATTGTGCTGGGGATATGGCTTTTCGGAATTTTTAAGTGGGAGGTGGGGGTATCCGAAAGGTTTCTTCCCAAGAAACGGGCGTTGCTGGGAGCATTTGTCATCGGACTCGTCTTTGGGGTTGTTTCCTCGCCCTGCGCCACGCCGGTCCTGGGGGTGATTCTGACCATTGGGGCGATCCAGGACAACCTGGCCTGGAGTGGACTGCTGCTTTTCTGCTACGCGCTGGGCCACTGGGTGCTGGTGCTGGGAGCCGGCATTTCGGTGGGGTTTGCGCAGCGGGTGGTCGAATCGAAAGGGATCGCCGGGTTTTCGACGTGGGCCAAGCGAACCGGTGGGGTGATTCTGGTTGGCACCGGGACGTATCTATTGATCTATCCGGTGTGAGGTTAGGAGCAATTAAGAATTTAGTCAAAATCCGTTTGCGGGAGGTAAATGCATCATCATGATCAATGAACGAAAGATTGACATAACTTACTGCCTTGAGTGAGGATTCAAGAGCCATGCCGCGAGTCTCGCGGCGGCGATTGAAAGAGATTTCGGGGCAAAGGCAACTCTGGAAGAAGGACACGGCGGCATTTTCGAGGTCAAGTTGAATGACGAGATCATCTACAACAACCAGAACGAGTGCGGCCGACTGCCCACCGAAGCGGAAATCTTTGCGCGGATCCGTGGGGAAGCTGAGAATGCGGCTCCTCCGCAGGCGTCGGGAGGGTGCTGAGGTCCCCGGCCCGAGCCCCTCGTGTAGGGGCGAAGTAAAATAATCTGAATGTTGATAAGTACGAGGAAGCCGGGTCGTGGGTCTTCTCGCCCAGGGGGAACCGCGGAATTCGGTGCATCGAACGTATGACCATTCTGGGGGTGCATGAACCGCGTTGAAGACCGAGTGGGCCTATTATACTGTCCGGGAAATAACCGGACGTTTCCTGATATTAATTGTATTCAAATACTGGAGCCTTATTCCTACCACCCGACGCTGACTACTCCGGTAACGCAGTCGCGCTCGCGACTGCGTTACCGGAGTAGTCAACTTGTTAAGTGAAGCAATGCGGTGAAAATAGCATTGCGGAACATTTGTACAGAGCCGTTAGGGACAATATGAGCCCTTACAAGAAAACGTAATCGAAAGGAGGAAAGCAATGGACGACATGATGGAGAAGATTATGGGTGGTGAGGGGGACATGATGGGTATGATGTCCGGCAAACCGGGCGCCGGCGAGGGCATCGGCATGCCCATGATGGGCGGCATGATGATACAGATGATGCCCATGTGCCTTTCGATGATGCTGCCGCAGCTTCCCAGGGAGAAGCGGGAAGAGTTCGCCATGAACCTGGTCTCGACCCTCTTCGATAAGGGTTGCGCTGATATGTCAGAGGAGGAGAAGGCCGCCTTTCGGAGCAAGGTCGCTGAAAAAATGGGGGTTAGTGTGTGTTTGACCTGATCGGTGGTATGTCACCATTTCTTGGTTGAGGAAAAGTAGTAGATGCTACTCACAGATTTCCATATCACGCAGGTGCTTAATTGCATCGCCGATCCAACCAAGATCAGGGTGATCGCGTCTTTTTCTGATGAGATCGATGCCGTCTTTCCATACCTGAATGCGACGCTCAATAATGTCACTTACAGTCATGAATCGAAGACCGTCGTTATGAAAGAGGTTCATCGGCTTATCACCCTTTACCCGAAGATGGCCACCATCGCCAAGGCAGATGATGAGGCGGACGCCCGGCGGGTGCTGGGTGAGCTTAAAGACCTAATGAACGAAACATGGGAGAGGCGGGACGAGATCAAGCCCACCTACGAACGCCGCCAGCTTGTGAGCCCGGTGGATGTGTATCGGCTGCTGCCGAAAACCAATTGTAAGAAGTGTGGGGAAATGACCTGTTTTGCCTTTGGATGTGCGTTGCTGACAGGGAAGCGAGCCATAGATGAGTGTCCCGTGCTCATGGAGCCATGCCACATCGAAGCAGCGGACCGGCTGGAAGAGGTGTTGGGGTAGTATTGAATGTTGAATTTGTATGGAAGGCGTAATTTATGTGGCGGATGAAACATATTGCCGTAATACTGGGGGTTACAATAGTGACGGCTATCATCGGCATTGCCCTATGGACCAGCGAGGAATCGCAGGTTCTATCGGATAGCCCTGATGCGACCTGCGAAGGCTGGTGCCTGGGTCCGGCAGATGCCCCCATCGTACTGAGGTCGTTCCCGGACTTCACCTGACCGATCTGTGTAAATAAAGAGCAGTTGGCTCTGAAGGCGCTTGAGAAGTATCCTGAGCAGGTCCGATTCGAATATCACCCGTTTCCTTACTCCGATTTCGGCTTTAAGATCGCTGAAGCTCTCGAAGGAGCGGGGGATCAGGGTAAATTCTGGGAGTTGCACGATGCCATTATAGAGAATGTGCCCAAAGATGGGGCGGGGCTGGTATCCCTCATGGAAGGTGTGGGCCTCGATATGGACAAGCTCGTTGAAGCGTTCACCGCCGGCAAATATCGTGAGATAGTCGAATCGTCGATCCGAAAAGCCAGGGAAAGTGGAGTGGATCAGGTAGCCCTCTTTATTAATGGAAAGGAGTACCAAAAGCATCACGGTACCTTCGAGGATCTCTGCCAGGCAATCGAACAGGAGCTTGAGCGGCTGGAGGTGGATAATGGCTAATCGATCTTTCACATGGATGGAAAACGGCTGGCTCCATCTGGGTCTCAGGCTGTTTGTGGGGGGAACATTCCTCTTTTCCGCCGTATCCAAACTGCCGCATCACACGGAGTTCGAGGGGATCGTCAAGGACTACGAACTTTTGCCGGATGCCCTGGCCACTGCGTACGCTAATGCCCTGCCGTGGGTCGAACTTTTCGTTGGAGTCTATCTGGTGCTGGGCATCCTGGTCCGTCCCGCTGCCGTAGTTACGCTCCTTATGGGGGTCAGCTTTATGATAGCCAACATCTCCGCCATGTTGCGCGGGGATGAACATTGCGGGAATTGTTTTGGCGATGTGTGGACCCTCGCGCCATGGCAATCTCTTACCTTCGATATCTTTCTGCTGGCGGCGGCCGTTGCCCTGCTGTTGCCGGCATTGAGCCGGCAACGCGAAATCGGTCTTGACCGCTGGTTTAGCCGGAACGTTGATTCCTGTACTGAAGGACAGTGATGAATGAGAGAATGGAGGCGGCAGATACCAGGCAAACATCAAGGGGTGATTATACCGTGATTGATACAAGTTCGCATACTCGATGTGGCTTGAGCCCGTCGTGTTGTGGTAGCGCGATCTCGGGGTGGACAGCAAGCGTGAAAATAGGGAGATTATTGAACATTTCTAAAAAACGGGGGGACATAAATGGGTGATAATGGCGGAGATGGTGTAGTCAAACAGCTATCATTGCTGGATCGCTTTCTCACCGTATGGATTTTCCTGGCAATGATCATCGGGGTGGGACTGGGACAATTTGTTCCCGGTGCGGCCGACGCCATTAACGATCTCTCCATCGGCACTACATCGATTCCCATCGCCGCCGGGCTTATCCTGATGATGTACCCGCCGCTGGCCAAGGTGAAGTACGAGGATCTACCCCGAGTCTTCCGTAACTGGCGTATCCTGGGGTTATCGCTGGTCCAGAACTGGATCATCGGGCCGCTAATGATGTTCTTCCTGGCCATCCTCTTTCTCCACTTCCTCTGGGATTTCCCGGAATACATGGTCGGCCTCATCATGATCGGAATCGCCCGGTGCATCGCTATGGTAATTGTATGGAACGAGCTCGCCAAAGGTGATTCCGAATACGCCGCCGGACTGGTAGCATTCAACTCGATCTTCCAGATTCTTTTCTATTCAGTGTATGCCTGGATATTTGTCACCATGCTTCCGGAACTCTTCGGGGTTACGGGCGAAGAAGTGGACGTGACCATGGCCGAGATCGCCGAAAGCGTCTTCATCTATCTGGGCATTCCCTTCTTCGGCGGTATGCTGACGCGGTACTTCCTGAAACGCCGGAAGGGGGAGCAGTGGTATTCAACGAAGTTCATTCCACGAATCAGTCCGGTTACGCTCATTGCTCTGCTCTTCACCATCGTGGTTATGTTCTCACTCAAGGGTGAGTACATCGTTGAAAATCCGCTCGATGTGCTCCACATCGCAGTACCGCTACTTATCTACTTTGTGCTGATGTTCCTGATTTCGTTCTATATGGGAAAGCGCATTGGGGCGGACTACTCAAAAACCACGACTATCGCGTTTACGGCGGCCAGTAATAACTTCGAACTGGCCATCGCCGTGGCCATAGCCGTTTTCGGCATAGATTCCGGTCAGGCATTTGCGGCCGTGATCGGCCCGCTGGTGGAGGTGCCGGTGCTGATAGGGCTGGTGAACGTTGCACTGTACTTCCAGCGGCGATACTTCGTGGCGGTGGAACCTGGTTAGGCAGGATTGACTCAGTTGCCTGAACTAGTGTACTGTCCCTAACGCTTCTATACAAATGTTGAAGCAATGCTCTTTTCACCGCATTGCTTCACTAAAAAAGCTGGCCCACCGGTAACGCACTCGCAACCGCGAGTGCGTTACCGGTGGGCCAGCGTCGGGTGGTTTGCTATGCTAGGTAAGAGGTTGGGGGTTGAAAAGATAGGGGTAAGGAGGCTACCTTCTTGAGAGGAGAAATCTTAGAGAAGGAGGAAGCCTGAAGGATGAGCAAGAAAAAAGGACACGTGATAAAAGGGGGGAAGGTGTTTGTGGGGCTGGAGGATTCAAAGAGGACGTGGAAGGTATGTGTGAGGAGTGGGTGGTGGGGATAAGGCTCCAGTATTCGCGTACAATTACTATCAGCGAAAGTCTGGTTATTTAAGGGACGTTACACTAGGGAGTTCAAGGATCCCGATCCGGAACCTCTTGTGCCTTCGGCAGCCTTTGCCCGCCCGCCGACCCTTTAGTATCCGGGGGGCACCCCCGGAAGCCCCCGGCAGGAAGTCTTTCCCGCACCTTCTGAGATCGTCATTCCCGACCCCGATCGGGAATCTCTCCGCACTCTGGCGCGTGTTTCCAATCCGGCGAATTCGCCAAATTGTCTCTCGAAAACCTTTCCGTAGCGCGAGGCTTTCAGCCTCGCCCGAGGCGACCCTGAAAGGGTCGCGCTACGATTACAACAAACCGGTATCAATACACCGTCAACAAAAAGGGGCACACACACCCCTCCTTCATTCTGCATTCTTTTTTACGTCACCGTTCCCGGAAGCCCCCGGCAGGAAAACACACCCCTGCTTTTGAGGCCTCCCATCTTGTAGAGGGTAATTCCTGTACTTTCTCGGTCTGTCACTGCTGAACACTTCAAGCTGTCACTGCTGAACGAAGTGAAGAATCTCCCCGCTCTCAGTGCAGGCTCCGTGAAGAATCTCCCCGCTCTCAGCGCAGGCTTCGCGGAGTACCTCCCCCGTTTGCCTGTGAGATTCTTCGGTCGGCGCTGCTTCCCTCAGAATACATCATGTCTATTGCGTTAGGCACCACAATATATGAAAATGGTTCCTGCGCCGATTGGCGAAGGAGTTCGTTTGTCATTGGTGCCGCGAGCCCGACTCAGAATGACAAAACAAAGGGCTGTCATTCCCGACCCCGATCCGGAATCCCTTGTGCCTTCGGCAGTCAACTCCCGCCCCCGAGATGAACAAGGGTGGCTGGGTGGGAAATGCGTGCCGGGGGTTTTTGCAGGACCACCAGAAATCACATTTCCTTGGAAAGCTGGGCCAGGAACTCGGCATTGGATTTCGTCTTTGACATCCGTTCCAGGATCCTTTCCGTGGCCTCTGTAGGCTCCGATCCGCTTGAGGCAACCAGGGCCATCATGCGGCGCAGCAGCCAGACCTGCTTGAGAGTGGGGGCATCGAGTAACAATTCCTCATGCCTTGTGCTGCTTCGCTGTATATCGATAGTGGGGAATATCCTTTTCTCCGCCAGCTTTCTTTCAAGGTGAATTTCCATATTCCCCGTTCCCTTGAATTCCTCATAGATGACGTCATCCATCCGGCTGCCGGTATCAACCAGGCAGGTGGCGAGAATGGTAAGGCTCCCTTTCTCCTCGGCGTTGCGCGCCGCGCCGAAGAATTTTTTAGGAGGATAGAGGGCAGCCGTATCAACGCCTCCAGTCAGCGTACGGCCGCTGGAAGGCATGGCCAGATTATAGGCACGGGTAAGGCGCGTAAGAGAATCAAGAAGGATCATAACATCCGCCCCCAGTTCCACCAGCCTTTTTGCCCTCTCCAGGGCAACCTCCGCTACCCTGATATGCTCCTCAACCGGCTCATCGAAGGTGGAACTTGCCACTTCCGCGTCAACCGATTTACGCCAGTCAGTGACCTCTTCAGGCCGTTCCCCTATCAGGCACACAATTAAATGTATATCGTCATAGTTGGTCAGCGCGGCGTTGGCAATGTGCTTGAGCAGGAAGGTTTTCCCGGCTTTAGGGGGTGAAACGATCATTCCTCTCTGGCCGCGCCCTATCGGGGCGATAAGGTTAACCAGCCTGATATCGAGCTTTTCAGGGGCAGTCTCCAGGTTGATGAGATCGCAGGGAAACACAGGGGTAAGATGATCAAAGTGGGGCCGGTCCTTGGCCATTTCCGGGTCGATACCGTTTACCGCCTCCACCCGGAGCAGTCCCGCGTACCGTTCACCATTCTTGGGTGGCCTGACCTGACCGGTGACAATATCCCCGTTACGAAGCAGAAAACGCCGTATTTGTGATTGAGAAATGTATATATCCTCCGCCCGGGAACGCAGGTTATCCTGGCGCAGGAACCCGTGCCCTTCCGGCATTATCTCCAGGGCCCCGCCTCTGAAGGTATGGCCCTGCTGTTCCGTATAACCCTGAAGTAAACGGAGAACCAGGTCCTCCTTTTTCATCGCGGAATGACCGGTTATACCCAGGTCCCTGGCCAGGTCCACCAGTTCATCCCTTGTTTTGTTTTGTAGTTCAGCGTAGTTCATTCAAGCACCTCTTTTACCGTGTTAAAGAAACCTCTTAAGTTCAACCCCCTTAAAGCCCCCAATCATGGGGGGCTTATGAAGCTGGGGGAGACTCCCAGCCCCCCGGAAGCCCCTGGCAGGAAACACAACCCTGCTTTTCAGCCTCCCTCTTTTGGAGGGGAATTCCTGTACTTTCTCGGTCTGTCATACTGAACACTTCAAGCTGTCATTCTGAACGAAGTGAAGAATCTCCCCGCTCTCAGCACAGGCTCCGCGGAGTACCTCCCCCGTTTGCCTGTGAGATTCTTCAGTCGCTGGTGACTCCTTCAGAATGACATCTTTCCGGTCTGTCATTCCCGACTCCGATCGGGAATATCTCCGCCTTTGGCAGCCATTGCCCGCCCTTGTTCATCTCGGGGGGCTTCGTCCCCGAAACCTTCCGCTAAAAGGGCAGCCTGCCGCCTTTTAAGCCGGCTGCACCGCTGAGACTTCGTGATATTTCATATAAAAACAAGCCTTCCAACTTAAGTAAGGGCCTGCGACCACGGAACCCGGCTTTCCCCTTTTACCTTCTCCCTCTTTCGGAAAGAGGGATACAAGGGAGTTCGGTGATACCGAGCCCCCATCGGGAATCTCAACTGCTTCCGGTGGCCTTCAATTACAATGCAACCCAGCCAATCCAGCATCTCACTCTCCCTCTGGCCTTCCCTCAAGCGAGGGAGGTGTTCTATCCCCCTTTCTCAAAGAGCCTGTCCCGTACTCGATACGGGAGGGATTAAGGGGGATTTGAAGGCCGGGTTCCCCCCACCCCGAAGCCACCGCAAGTTTGGAGGCTCCTCAGATTAAGGGGATTTGAAAGAAGCTATGTTCTGGCCGGTAATCTATCGATTAGACTTAAAAAGGACCTTTGTTGTTATGAAATCCGCAGAGCAGGATTGCCCTCTTCATGAGCAGCAATCCGTTCCAGAACGACGCATAATTCTAACCCGCCATTAACCGAAGGAGTTTGTGCACTCAAAAAATCACTGATGTTTGAAGGAAAAAAACCGCCGGATTGAAGAGCTGATTTAAATGGTTGAGACAAAGTCTCAAATTGAATATATCATATGCCATGTTTTTTGTCCAATAACTTAAGTACCCCCTAAAACAGCGATTGATTCGGATGCATATCAGCATCGCTGTTTTCCCCTCCCGGTTTAAT
>JAWOBX010000128.1:0-26027 GCA_046484125.1 Dehalococcoidia bacterium
GGATTGTTTGTCCTGACTATCCCCCTACAAGCAGGATTTTATACCCTTTATCGACGAAGCAGATGGGGAAGGTAAGACTGCCCGATTCATTCTGGTCGCTATCCGGAATAACATAGTCAAGCTTGATGGCCTGTTTTACATTATCCTGTACATCCTGTGGAGCCATCCTCAGACTCTCTAACTGGTAATCTTCCAGTTCACTTATATCGATTATCGCTCCTTTCAACTCAATTCCAAACAGGCCGGTGAATTCCGGTGCCACCATCTCAAACCAGTTTGGCGGCAAATTGATACCGTGGAACAAGCCTTCAAGCTTTTCTTCGCGCGAGTTCTTCAGTACATCAATGACCTCTTCCATGAATACGGATGGTTCGGTCATTTCTACCTCCTCTATCGCTGGTGCAGCGCTATCAATGGAACTCTTCTTCCTGATGCCGGTTCCGGTTATGGCCAGGAACAGGAAAGGTTCTTTACTTCTATCAACAAAGCACGCTACCGCGTTCAAATGCTCCAGAACGAGCGGTATCACCCGCTCCAGATTCGGAGGGTCCATTTCGATAACGGGTGTTTCAAACTGTTCGAATCCCGTTACCGAGGAAAGTTGCTTGATTCTCGCTGATCTTTCCCTGGTGTGGTCTGAAAGGCGCTCGTCAGCCCAACTCCATGTGAAATAGTCGTCCTGGCTATGCCTGCCAATGAAGGTCACCGGGAACACGGATTTTTCTGAATGATCTTGCCTCAATCTGAGAACAATGGAATCTTCATCACCCCAGTACACAGGGTATTGGGCGAGGTCATAGTTGGCCTCAAATGCCGCCTGTTTCGCTTCCATATCCCGGCGGCATTTTTCAATGTGCTGCGTCATCCGGTCTTCATCCATATCATTTTCCTCTTAACCTCGCTCCGTGCGGGCAGGGAGCCCGGGTCTGGGCGGAACTACACCTTTGCCTCTCTCGACCAGGTATAGTCACTTAGAGCGACGCTCTCATATTCCTTATTCACCGATTCACTTGGGGATTCTCAGGAACTGATTCTCCGCATAGCGGGTTTGTTTCTTATGAACACTGCCAACGAAGGTGATTATTTTCTTAGCCATTTGCATTTCCTCAGGTGGACCGGTGTGCCTAACGCTTTGTTGGCGAGAACTACTATTTGGCAAACATTTCACTGAGTACCTTAAAAACTGATTCCTGTGTTTGCTTGTTTAGTCTACCGATCTTTCTGAGAAGACGCTTTTTATCTATTGTTCGTATTTGATCGAGTACAATCTGGCCGTTCTTACCTTCGAACTTGCAGGAAATTCGTGTAGGATAACTACGACCCTTCGTTGTCATGGGAGCAACGATTACCGTGCTGATATGTTTGTTCATTTCATCAGGGGAGATGATTACACAAGGGCGAGTTTTTGTGATCTCAGCACCTATCGTTGGATCCAGATTGACCAGATAAACATCAAAACGGGAAGCTACCATTCCCACTCATCCATATCCCAAGTTGACTCGATTACATCTTCGCTAATTAAATGATCGTCTCCCTTTCGGGCCATTTCTGCGAACTGTTCATCCCAACCATAACGAGGGTTTCGAGCCTGCCGGATTACAAGTTGACCATCTTTTACTTCAAGTTCGACCTCTTCGCCTATGTCTGCCTGGTCAAGTAATGGCTTAGGAATACGGATGCCTCGTGAGTTACCTATCTTAACTATACGGGTTTTAATGCCAGTGCCCATATCCACCCTCATGATACCTGAATTTAGTAATTACATTGTATCTACCATAGAGCGGCTTGTCAAGAGGTGGACATAAAGGAAAAACGTAGGTCTAGCCAACGCTGCTGATAACATGCTGCAAGGGTGACAGGCCAACCAGGAATTGCCGGCACCCCATCAATTGCTCGAATTATAGCACATTTATCTGAACAGATAAGAACATGTTATTGCCCCGGTGGCGGCAAGCTGAAACAAAAAGAGTTTCGGAAGCAGAGCCAGGCACAGGGAAAGCCGATCAATCCAGTCGGACTATATGCGTGTGTTATGCCTCTCCCATTTAGCAGAAGTATTCAACAACATAGCCCAAAGCGACGAACAGAAGCACGAATCCAAGCATCATCTTGAGCCACTTTGCCGGTATGAATCGCTGTGTCCTGGCACCGAAATACGTACCAACCATCCCTCCAAGGCCGAACAAAGCACCAAGCGCCCAATCAGGGGAAACGGCCATTTCGGAGGTTTCGTACAATGGCGAGATTAGTTCGTAGAAAACCACACCAACAATGGAAGTGACAAAGGTGCCCATGAGCGTAGCACCAGCCACGGTATAAACCGGAAGACGGTAAATAGCTACGAAAAATGGAGCGATGATAGCTCCACCGCCGATGCCGTATATCCCACCGATCATGCCGACTATCAGTGAGAGGATGAAAATGCCTTCAGTGCGGCACTTGTAGGCCTTACCTTGAAATTCAAAGCTATAATAATGCAAGGAAAATGACAAGGTTTTTGCTGACCACTGAGCAGTAGTCATTTTGGGTTTGGCTGCGAGAACTTTGCTTTGCTTTTTGGTTTTCAGAAAATCAGAAAACATTCTGGCGCCAATATACAAAAGAACCACAGCAACAAAAAGCTTAAAAGGCTTTGGATCGGGCAAGTATGCTAATCGAATGAAGCCACCAGCAATAACGCCCGGCATTGTGCCTGCTATGACTAATCCCGTGAGTGGCCACAGCATTCGCCCCTCACGCAAATACCGATAGACGCCGCTGGGTATGGCGAAAACATTGAAGACCATATTGGTTGGACTGACAGCGGGACTGGTAAATCCAAGAACGCTCATTTGGAAGGGAAGTATGAGAAATGCGCCCGATACCCCGGCCATTGAGGTGAAAATAGAAATTGCAAATGCTACAAGTGGCGGCAGCCATAGGGGCGCATCAACGCCTGATACTGAAAAGTGGGCATCCATAATGGTTAAATAGTATCAGATAGGCAATAGTTGGGACTTCGGACGAAAAGCTCAAGGGCTTAGTTAGTGCAGCCTATTTTCTGATGGTAAAACTACCTAATTTCAAATGAGTTCGGGAAGACGATTTGAGATTTTGTTTAGAGGTATAACGCCGGCGATAAATTGCCTTAATGGCATAAGCCGGATTTACCTTTGCAGCACCACTATACAACGCAAATGATCGGGCATTATCACATATTGATCCAGTTTTATTTCGGTGCGGATGTTTTCCGAATTCTTCAATTCCTCTTCGACGATTAGGCCGTATTAATTCAATTTAATCTCGGGCCGACAGCCATCGGCCCCTACGAATTCTCCGAATATGTTCTGCCTTTCCTTCGAACAGATGGTTACGAAATAATATCCTTCTGCAGAATAATCGTAATTTTGTAATCTGATTTGTTTCCTGGTGATCATATGTGCTTGCATCTTGCTGGACGCCGGGCGCGGGGAGCAAGGTGTAAAGGAAGCCCTTGACTATGAGGAGGCCTCATAGGTGTTATGTACGCCTTATGTAATTACCAGTTGACCGGTTTCTTGATACTTGTCCCATCAGGCAGAACAAGTGGATCGGCAAATTGATGGCGGAGATAAGAGCGAAGCTTGATTGAAAAAGATTCTGGTGCAATGGCAACAAGTTCGAGATTGGTTCGCTTGTATGGGAACGCAAAGAGTATGATTTTTTCAGGGAAAAGACGCTTGCATGTTCTGACAGTGGGAGCCAAATCAGTATCGCCTGTCATGAGGATTATGACTTCAGCCTCATTAGAATGACAAGATTCAAAGAGTTGGGTGGCAATGGCTACATCGGTCTCTTTCTCTTCGTGTGCAATAAAAACCGATTTACAATTAGGACAGAAAATATCCTTTGCTTTGAATCTAGCCAACTCAACATTGATACCGGTTAATTTGAGGCACCTCATGTATATACTGTGCCGATCCTGCTTGCTTTTTGGGCGATGAGTAGGTGGGGCCGAGAAATAGTAGACTCGCTCGAGATGTGCTTTCTCTCCAGATATTCGCCCCGAGATCGGGAGATATGATTCGCACAAGCCTCGCAAATTCAGCCACTTGGTAGTGGCACCTTTCGCATCGTTTTGCGCATCAACTGTTGAGTGATATAAGTTAAATCCATCGACTAGAAATATGGTCCTGCTCATGGCTTTATAAAAAAAACCTCCGGATCGCAATCCGGAGGTGCTCAGCGAACAATCAGTCCGCTGAGGATGAATCAATTATCAGGATATTCTATTTCTATGTGTTTGTCAATGTGCTTTGGCATGTCTATTTCATTGGGTACACATTTTATTGATTTCTGAATCATCCCTCGGTCCAGGCGTCTCGCTGGGAGCGAGACAATGATTGTTCCCGGTCAATATAGATTCAATTTAATCTCGGGCCGACAGCCATCGGCCCCTACCATTTCTCCGAATATGGTGTGCTTTTCCCTGGTACAGACCGTCACAAAATAATGACCGTCTGCGGAATAATCATAATTTTCTAATCTGATTTGTTTCCTGGTGATCATGTTTCGGATATTATGCATCTATGATGATTATACTTAAGGCCCCGCTCCCAGCGTCCCGCTGGGAGCGGGTGAAGTCTCGGGTCGATGCTCCGGACCGGGCCAGAAAATTGATGATCCGCATGCAGAAACGGCTCCCGGGCACACGGAAACGGCCCAGGGGATAATCTTGATGAAAATGCTATACCCATCCTCTTGACAGAAGTATCTGCCATGCTCTATTATTATAGCAAGGTAGGAAATCAGTTACCTACTACCTAGTCAAACGGGGGCATGAGTTGGTAAACAGAAAAGTTCAGGCGAAACCGGAGGTCTGCATGGCCTGTCACCTGTGCGAGGTGTACTGTGTGGCGGCGCACTCCAGATATCGGGACATGGTGAAGGCCTTCAATCGGGAGGAGATCAGGCAGCTTCCCAGGCTGCACGTGGAGGAATCCGGTCCGATGTCGTTCGCGCTGGGTTGCCGCCACTGCGACGAGCCGCTCTGCGTCTACTACTGCCTGACGGGAGCGCTGGGCAAAGACCCATATACGGGCATCGTGACCGTGGATGCGGAAAAATGCGTCGGCTGCTGGACCTGCGTGATGAGCTGTCCCTATGGGGCCATATCCCCTGATACCGGAAGGAAAAAGGCCAGCAAATGCGATCTGTGCTTTCACTTGGATTTTCCGGCATGCGTAGCAAACTGCCCCAACGAAGCACTGTTGCTTATGGATGGAGATCATGGAAACTGACTACCTGATAATAGGAAATTCTGCCGGGGGAATCGGGGCCATCGAGGCGATAAGGTCCGTCGACAGCAAAGGCAGCATAACAGTAGTCTCAGATGAGCCGTATCCGGCATATTCACGCCCGCTGATATCGGAGTACCTGGCGGGCGAGCGGGACCTGAACGGCATGCTGTACCGGCCCCCGGATTTCTACGAGAAAATGGGGACGGTAAAAATGTTCGGCAATGTTGCCGTATCCCTGGATTTGCAGGCACGGCAGCTCGAGCTGGATAACCGGCAAAAGGTTGCCTACCGGAGCATTTTGCTGGCGACGGGCGGCAAACCCATCGTTCCTCCCATCGAGGGGCTTAAAAGAAAAGGCGTTCATACCTTTACCAGGCTGGATGACGCGAAAGCCATCGCAGGGGAAACTGAGGAGGGCGCCAAAAAAGCGGTGGTGATCGGGGGTGGCCTCATAGGCATCAGCCTTGCCGAGGCCCTTCACAAGAGGGGAATCAGGGTGACCATCGTCGAGCTGATGGAAAGGATACTGGGAGCTGTCCTGGATGAGGAAGCCTCTAAGATGGCGGAAAACGCGGTCAGGCAGGCCGGTATCGAGATAATGACAGGCCATACCGTTGAATCGGTGATCGGCAAATCCGGCGATGAAGGCAGAGCAGGTGGAGCGGTGCTGGATAGCGGCGATACCATTGAATGCGATTTGCTCGTGGTGGCGATTGGGGTCCAGCCAAACACGGACCTCGTACGGAATACCGATATCGAGGTCGGAAGGGGCATCCTGGTGGACCGGCAAATGGCTGCCGGCTTTCCGGGGGTATATGCCTGCGGCGATGTGGCGGAGTGCTACGACTTTATACATGGCGAGGAGCGAGTTGTGCCCGTCTGGCCGAACGCCCATATAGGCGGCAGGATAGCCGGATACAACATGGCGGGCAGGAATGCCGATTATCCGGGCGGTACGGCGATCAATTCGCTGAAATACTTCGGTTTGCCAATAGCCTCGGCCGGAATCGTCAATCCGACCGGCAACGACGAAGGTTATGAGGTCCTGAGCAGGCGTGATGAGGATAGATATCAGAAGTTCGTTTTAAGGGATGGGAGGCTGGTGGGGATGGTGCTGGTACGGGATATCGAGAGGTCCGGCATAATGTTCGGACTCATGCGCGACGGGGTGGATATCGGGAGCTGCAGGGAATCGCTGCTGAGCGACGAATTCGGGCTGATCTCACTGCCGGAAGATTTATTGCGGAAGAGGCTGGCGCTGCCGGACCTGGGAAGGCTGCACCTCCTGGACGAACCGGAAGCCGCTGAGAAAGTAACCGCCGGAGTATAAGCGATGAGAGACCTGGAAAGAATACAGAACCCTTACGGCGAGGGCAAAGTTATCGATGCCTGCTCCATTTTCGGGGCAATGGATACCTCGGGAAGGAGGTTTTCAGGTAAGCCGGTCATCGACGCGATACGCAATATGCACGTGCGGGGCAACGGACTGGGAGGGGGATTCGCTGTTTACGGGATATACCCGGAATACGCCGATCACTATGCCATGCATATCATGTTTGAGACGGATGAGTCGAGGCGGGAGACGGAAACCTTCCTCAGGGATAACTTTGTACTGGACCATGCCGAGGATATTCCCTCATATCCTGCGCCAGGTGTGACGGATCCTCCCCTGGTATGGAGGTACTTTGTCACGGTTGAGGAGGATGGTCGCCCGTCACCGGATGACTTCGTGGTTGAGTTGGTGATGCGGATAAACACATGTATTGACGGCGCGTTTGTCTTCTCCAGTGGTAAGAACATGGGTGTATTCAAGGGGGTGGGTTACCCGGAGGATGTCGCTGAATATTTTGGGCTTGAGGAATATGAGGGCTACCTGTGGACGGCGCACGGGAGGTTCCCGACCAACAGCCATGGCTGGTGGGGAGGTGCTCATCCCTTCAGCATTATCGACTGGACTGTGGTGCATAACGGTGAGATCTCATCTTATGGTACCAACCGGCGATACCTTGAGGAGCGCGGGTACATTTGTACCATGCACACCGACACTGAGGTGGTTGCCTACGCGGTCGATCTGCTGGTGCGCAAGCACGGCCTGCCCATGGATTTAGTGGCGAAAATACTGGCTCCGCCCTTCTGGGACCATATAAAAAGGATGCCGGAGGGTGAGCAGCGGTTGATGAGGGCGCTGAGGCAGACGTATCCGGGACTCCTGTTGAACGGTCCCTTCACCATAATCATCGCCCATAAGGGGGAGATGATAGGCCTGACCGACCGCATCCGGCTGAGGCCGCTGACTGTCGGGGAGAAGGGTGACATGCTGTATCTTTCCAGCGAGGAATCGGCTATCAGGCTGATAGAGCCGGAGCTTGATAATGCCTGGATGCCGAGCGGCGGACAGCCGATATTCGGCAGGTTGAAAAAGGAAGAGATGACGGTTTCAGGCAATTTTAAGGGATGTGGAGAACAATGATAACGCTGCTGCAACCGAAGTTCATTGTGGAGCGGGATGAAGCCAGGTGCATCCGGTGCCAGGTGTGCGTCAGGCAGTGTACTTTCGACGCTCACTATTATGACGAAGAGGATGACACCGTTTGCAGCCGGGAGGAAAAGTGCGTGGGATGCCATCGCTGCGCTGTTTTCTGTCCAACAAACGCGCTCACAGTACGGGAGAATCCGCGCCAGTATCGCCGGAACTATAACTGGACCCCGGAGATCATCGACGATATCAGGAAACAGGCGGAGACGGGTGGCATGCTGCTGAGCGGTATGGGCAATGATAAGGATTACAAGATTTACTGGGACCACATGGTGCTCAACGCCAGCCAGGTTACCAATCCGTCTATAGACCCGTTGCGTGAGCCGATGGAGCTAACCACGTACCTGGGGGCCAAACCGGAAAGGCTGGAGTTCGACCCTTGTTCGGGAATGTTGAAGACGGAAATGGGGCCGCAGGTGGAGCTCGCCATGCCAGTGATGTTCTCAGCCATGTCGTATGGCGCTGTCAGCCTGAATGTGCAGGAATCGCTCGCCCGCGCGGCTTCAGAGTTCGGTACTTTGTGGAACACGGGCGAAGGCGGACTCCACAGGAGACTGCACCGGTATAAGGACAATACCGTTGTGCAGGTGGCCTCGGGGAGGTTTGGGGTGCATCCGGAATATCTATGGTCCAGCAGGATAGTGGAGATCAAGATAGGACAGGGGGCCAAGCCGGGGATCGGGGGTCACCTGCCCGGTGAGAAAGTCAGCGCGGACGTGGCGCGCACCAGGATGATACCCGAGGGTACGGATGCCCTTTCGCCGGCGCCGCAGCATGATATCTATTCCATCGAGGACCTGGCCCAGTTAATCTACGCGCTCAAGGAGGCAACCAATTATACCAGGCCGATTTCCGTGAAGATAGCCGCCGTTCACAACGCGGCGGCGATTGCCAGCGGCATGGTAAGGGCCGGCGCGGACATGATAGTACTTGACGGATTGCGGGGCTCAACCGGGGCTGCTCCGAAGATAATCAGGGATAATGTTGGAATCCCCATCGAGCTGGCGCTGGCGTCGGTCGATTCCCGGTTGAGGCAGGAGGGGATACGGAATCGGGCATCGCTTGTTGTGGCCGGCGGAATCAGGAAGAGCAGCGATGTATTGAAGGCGGTAGCCCTTGGGGCGGATGCCGTATATATCGCCACGTCCGCCCTCATAGCGCTGGGCTGTACCGCGTGCCAGCAGTGTCCGACAGGCAAGTGTGCCTGGGGAATCTGTACCAGTGACCCGGCGCTCACCAAACGAATCAATCCGGAGATAGGGGCGCAAAGGCTTTACAATCTGTTGAGGGGCTGGAGCCTTGAGATAAAAGACATGCTCGGGGGGATGGGGATCAATTCAATTGAGAGTGTACGGGGCAACCGGCTCCATCTGCGTGGAGTCGATCTGACCGATACCGAGATGGGTATTCTCGGAATAAAACTGGCCGGGGGTTGAGAAAATGGTTACCACTTTAAAACAGGAAGTTCAAATCGATGCGTGGGGACTGGAGCATCGGGGCGTAAATGCCGCTCTGAGAGAGGCGGTGGCTGGTGGTGCCGAGAGTATCGAACTCCATAACGTGTTCGGGCAGAGGTACATAGGCACGGACCTGAACCGTCCGGTGGAGATCAGTATATACGGCACTCCCGGCGGGGATCTGGGGTCATTCATGAAGGGGCCGAAGATCACCGTTTACGGCAATGCCCAGGATGATACGGGCAATACCATGGATGATGGCGAGATCGTAGTTCACGGGCATGCGGGTGATCTGACGGCTCTTTCCGCCAGGGGCGGGCGAATATTTATACGGGATTACGTGGGATACCGGGCCGGTATCCACATGAAAGAATATGGTGAGCAGAGGCCGGTTGTGGTTGTGGGAGGGAGCGCCCAGGACTTCCTCGGGGAGTATATGGCAGGGGGTGTCCTGCTGGTTCTCGGACTCGACCTTCAGCCGGGCCAGTACCACCGGAACAACTTCATCGGCACCGGTATTCACGGCGGGGTGATTTACCTGAGGGGCAAAGTTCATGATTACCAGCTCGGGAAGGAAGTCGGGGTCAGGGAGCTGGATGAGTCTGACTGGGACCTGATACGGCCGCTCATTCAGGAGTACGGGACTCTTTTTGACCGCGATCCGGAGGAAATCGTTTCCAGGGGCGAATTCAGCAAGCTGTATGCTCTTTCGCTGAGGCCTTACGGCACGCTTTATGCCTATTGAATGATAAACCGGAGTACCAGCGGCAGGTGGAGGAAATGACTACGACAGCTTATGCTAACTCGACAAACGTCAGCGCGGATGCTGCCGGGGCCGGCAGACGCGATGTGAACGGCAGGCGTTATCTCGGCCTGTTTGTCGGCGAGGATAATGCCGATACCATAGCGCTTTGCGCGGACCTCTCAGCGAGAGGGACTGATTGCGTTATCAGGTCCTATGAGCAGGTTAAAAGGGATGCGCTGGATGGTGATCACCCTGACATCGTGATTATCGATGGTGAGGCGATTGCCGGGCATACCAGTGATCATTCTAGCATTGCCGGCAAAATAAAACGGCTGCTGGATTCACCGGTGATCATATTGCTGCAAGAGGATGACCTGGACTGGTTTGACATCTCCGCCGGATTCGAGGATTTCGTGGTGAGGCCGTTCACTTCCGGAGAACTTTTGTCTCGCATCCGGCACGTTATTTGGCGCACGAGCAGCGTTGACAACGATAACGTGATAAAGCAGGGCGTTCTTATCATTGACCTTAACAAGTACGAGGTGTCGGTGGCGGGAAGGGTAGTCAATCTTTCCTTTAAGGAGTATGAGCTGTTGAGGGTGCTGGTAAGCAACCGGAACAGAGTTATGACGAGAGAGGCGCTACTGGATAAGGTTTGGGGTTACGACTATTTCGGGGGCGACCGTACAGTAGACGTGCACATACGGAGGCTGAGAAGCAAGATAGAGAAAGGCGGCTATACGTTCGTTGAGACTGTCAGGAATGTGGGGTACAGGTTCAAGGGTGAGGGGTAAGTCTTTTGACCCGGGAGTGATAATAGAATGATGTTCGAGCCGCCGGAGGCGCGAGAGATTCCCGATCGGCGTCGGGAATGACAGATGAAGAAAAGTGGGCGAGAGGATACAAGCGGGGTTTCGGGGCCGCAGGCCCCGAGGTTTAAATGGGTCGGCGGGCGGGAGTTGACCGCCGGAGGCTGAGGGGGATTCCCGATCCCGATCGGGAGCGAAAAGGATGCTTGCTTACAACAAGTAAGCGAGAAACTGGAGTTAAGCACAAAGGAGTTGACATAATGTGTGGTATAGCAGGTTGTTTCGGTATTGAGGATGTTGAGACGATAAATAGAATGTTGGATGCCCTGCCTCACCGGGGGCCCGATGACCGTGGCATCCATGTATTCAATAACGCAGTTTTCGGTCATACCAGGCTTTCTATCGTCGATGTGGCCAAAGGCCACCAGCCGATACTGGCCGATGACGGACGAACCGGTATCATCTGCAATGGGGAGATCTACAACTTCCGGAGCATCAGGGAAAGGCTCCTGTCAAAGTATGAATTTGAGTCGGGGTCCGACTCAGAGGTGGTTCTGCATCTTTACCGGGAAGTCGGCCCCGACTGCGTCTACGATCTTGACGGGATGTTCGCCTTCGCCATATACGATGGTGACAATTTCATGCTGGCACGGGACCCGATCGGAATAAAACCTCTCTATTATGGATACGTAGATGGCAATATGTATTTCTCCTCTGAACTGGGGGCCATGAGCCTGGCCGGGGTGGAGGAGGTACATGAATTTCCTGCAGGCCATTATTATACACCGGGGGAGGGGCTGGTCCAGTACTACCAGGTACCTCCGATACAGCATCATATCCTCACTGATGCTGAGGAGTCCTGTGAGCTCATTAGGCGAACTTTCCTCCGGGCGGTTAAGAAAAGGCTCCTGGCGGACCGGGAGGTTCATGTCGGCTCATTCTGCAGCGGTGGACTGGACAGCAGTCTGGTGGCGGCCATTGCCGCTGAGGAGATCCCTCATCTGCACACGTTTGCTGTGGGCATGCGTGACACGTTCGGGGTGGAAAGCGATGATCTCGTGGCCTCTCGTATTGCAGCGGGCCACATTGGTTCCGCTCATCATGAGTACGTCTTCACCGAGGATGAATACTATGAAGCGCTCCCCATCGTCATCAACAGGCTTGAGACTTACGATCCATCGCTGGTGAGGTGCGCGGTTCCCTGCTTCTTCACCTGTAAATGCGCTGCCGATTATGTGACGGTGGTTCTCACAGGAGAGGGCGCGGATGAGATATTCGCTGGCTACCATTACATGAAGCACTTCACCAGAGGAAAAATCAACCTTGAGGCCGGGAGACTTCTGGGAAACGTGCACAACATAAATCTGCAGCGGGCAGACAGGATGGGCATGTATTTCAGCCTGGAACTGCGGGTGCCTTTCTTCGACGTGGCCATGATCGATCTGGCCATGAAGATTCCGCCTGAACTTAAGATCCGCGAGCACAATGGTGACCGCATAGAGAAGTGGATACTCCGGAAGGCTTTTGAGGGTACAGGCTACCTGCCGGATGATATTCTGTGGCGTTACAAGGTCCAGTACACACAGGGGGCGGGCTGTGAGGACCTGGGAGAGAAGCTGGCCAACAGTGAAGTCAGCGATGATGAGTATGAGCGCATAAGGGCTGAATTCCCTGACGCGGTGATAAACAGCAAAGAGGCGGCATATTACTTCAAGATATTCCACGAATACCATCCACAGGAATCTATAATGAGCTCGATCGGCATCTGGACCGGCTTCGATTTCGCCGAGGAACGGGAAAGAGTTCGCGGCACCATGGACGGGGATTTGAAACACGATTATAAAGAGGAAAACGTAGCTTCTTGACACAGAGCTGTTTGGGTAATAGATCGCTTTAATTTCGCGATCACACGAGACGGCGTTGGTACTTTTGCGACGAAGTACCAGCTTTTTTTATCAAGGCAATGTGCCCGGATAGCAAAGGTGCCTGGAAAAAGGCAGCCGGAGGTGAAGAAATTCCGGATCGGGGTCAGGAATGACAGGTGGAGGAAAGGGGGCGGGAGGATATGAGCAGGGGTTTCGGGGCCGCGGGCCCCGAATGCGAACGCCAGCACACATTCGTTTCAATCGCTGTTTTTAAGTAACAGCTATTGTTTCCCAACTGATCCCCGGTCTGGTATAATTCGCGCTAAAGGTGATGGCCGCCAGGGGCATAGTGTTGGTATATCCTCAAAGCGGTTTACCTCAAGTTATCCGGAAAGAGTAAGGACCGTTTATGGGTAAGACCATACTTTACAGATTGTCAGGGATTGGCGGTATCCCGAAGAAGCTTCGGCCGATCCTTGAATCTGAGGAAATAGTCGTCTCAGATGAAGGTGTCAGAGGCTGGTACATAACAAAAGACTTCAAGGCGCCGGGAAAGCGCTATATCCATCGCAGAGAAGGCTTCTCCGGGTGTCTGGTAGTTACCAGGAAGCGAATAGTCTGTTACACGTATCGTAAACGCCAGATAAACATCTCGGTCGACGATCCAAGTTTATCCGCTCTGTGCGTTAAGCTGCTTGAGCCTGATAAAATATCCCTTTCCTTTGAGGCGGCGGTTTTTCATAAAGACCAGCGGGGAGTTATTGAGTTCCAGTTCAAAACAGAGAAAGCCCCGGAGTTTTATGATGTGATGGGAGCAATCGTTCTTCGGCGAAATATATAAACATATGTTACTATTTACTATTGACATACCTCGCCATATTGTTATATAATGGCAAAAAGCAGGGCATCAAGCAGGACAGGAGGATAAATTATTGTTAACACCACTTACTCAAGGAGGTATGTGCATGTAAGCCCCTCTCGTGGCGCCCTTATGATTTTATCATCCGGCATTTTATTTAATGTTCATCCCTGAATCATAAGTATGCGAGTAATATCCCAATAGAATTATTCTAAGGTTAATAATCGAGAATAAGGGTGCTTATTACAGAAACCAGAGGCTGTCGCTGGATACAGCGGTCAGCCCGAAGGAGGCGAGCATGTACGTGCTGAACTGGAAACCGAAAGTCGGCAATCTGGCCGCTAAAAAGGATCTCCAGGGCCTGATCAAGGCGCTACGCAGTAGAGATGCGAGTATACGGTATCAGGCCGCAAGCGCTCTCGGCGATCTGCGGGACGCGAGGGCCGTAAACCCCCTCATAGAAACCCTCAAGGATGATCACCTGGCGGTCCGCTACGCCGCTGCCGATTCACTCGGCAGGATAGGAAGCAGAGAATGTCTCCCATCTATAATACGCATGACGAGGGAAGTACAGTGGACCATGCGTAAAAAGGCGGTTTCCGTCCTTGGTGAACTTGGCGATGATACAATTGTACCTATCCTGAGCCGGATGCTGAACGACGAGCGGGAAGAGGTGAGAAAAGCCGCTGTTGACTCCCTTCAGAATATCGGCGGATCCGCCGCTGTTGAGGCACTCGTGTTCGCTTTGAGGGATAAGCGAATCGAATACAACGCCGCGATGGGATTGAGCAAGCTTGGGTCAGGCGCTAAGCAGGCTGTGCCGGCCCTCGCCGAGATCGCCTTGTCCGGTAACTCAAGAATTCGCGATATCGCCATATGGGCGCTAAAGAATATGGGAGAGGACGCCGTCGAGGCTGTACCGACCTTGAAGAAACTGGTACTGGATTTTGAGGAGGACTGGGATATCCAGTATATAGCCATCATGGCCTTAAAGAACATTGATGGTCAGGATATCATTCCGGCTAACTGGTGCCCGTTCTCGGACCTGGCCGACCTGTCACTGGAGGAGAGGATAATCGAGCTCGTTAAAAGGGCCAAGCACGTAACCAGAGCGCGAAGGGGCATAACCGTGGAGGGAACTCCGGCGAATCACTGGTACCAGTTGTGTTGCATACAGCTCATGATAATAGGCGACTGGCTGTACGGGATCGGCGGCACGGAACTTCTCGATGAGACGCATAAGCGGGTCTGTGAAGAGGGGCGGTTTCGAGGGCGCTTTCTCAATAACGTATGGCGCCGGGAAAAGGAACAATCGGGAAATGAAGCTGACAACGCCGCCAGCAGATCGGCGGCAGGGCGCAATTGATATCGATATGCGGTTCGGATAATACTGTTATCAACCTCCGCTGATAGTATCAGCGAGATCTATCTTCACAGCGGTTTACCGGCCGGCTGCGGCCGATTGCCTGTATCCCGCCTTTCTGCTAATATTTACGAGGCGGGGTGTAGCGCAGTCTGGTTAGCGCGCATGGTTTGGGACCATGAGGTCGGCGGTTCAAATCCGCCCACCCCGACCAGGGCCTCTGAAGTATGTCTTATCAACGTATTCCTAACGGCACTATAACCTCGCCCAGGGGATTTACCGCCGGCGGAACCTTCGCTGATATCAAGTCATGGAAGGTAAAGCCCTTCGATCTGGCCATCCTCAAGTCCGACGCCCCGAGTACATCCGCGGGACTATTTACAAAGAATAAGATAAAGGGAGCGCCGGTTATACTGTGTCAAAGGAGGGTACAGACGGGAGTATCGCAGGCTATAGTGGCGAACAGTGGATGTGCCAACGCGTGCACCGGCGAACAGGGCAACATCGATTGCGCGCGAATGGCCGAGCTGACCGCGGAATACCTTGGACTTGATGCCGAAAGTGTAATGGTTGCCAGTACCGGAGTGATTGGCACCCTTCTCCCCATGGAAAAGATAGCCGATGGCGTTAAAAGGATACGATTATCCATCGACGGTGGTCACGACTTCGCCCAGGCCATCATGACCACGGATACGGTTCCCAAGGAGATAGCGGCCGAAGTTGAGATCGAAGGCTGTAAGGTCACTATTGGCGGTGTGGCCAAAGGGGCGGGGATGATACATCCTGACATGGCTACCATGCTGTGTTTCCTGACCTCCGATGCCGTCGTCGAGCGGGATTTCCTTCAGGCGGCGCTTGGACAGGTCGTCGACGCCTCGTTCAACATGATATCCATCGATTGTGATACCAGTACCAACGATATGGTATTGATGATGGCAAACGGCAAGGCGGGAAACAAAACTATACATAATGATGCGAGCGGGGCAAGCGATTTTATTTCGGCGTTAAACTATGTATGTGAATTTCTGGCAAAATCCATAGCCGCCGACGGGGAGGGTTCGACCAAACTTATAGAGATGGTCGTTGAAGGGGCGAGATCGGTCGAGGACGCCAGGATGGCCGCTCGAACTGTGGTCAGCTCGCCACTGGTCAAGACCGCGGTTTATGGAAGCGATCCGAACTGGGGTAGAATACTCGCGGCAGTGGGACGCAGCGGCGCTTATGTCGAAGAAAGCAGAATCGACCTGTTCCTGAACGAACTGTGTCTGATGCGTCAGGGATGTCCGTTATCTTTCGATAAAGTGGTTGCCGAGGAGATGATGAACATGAGTGAAGTTGTTTTCCGTCTCAACCTGAATTTAGGGGATAGCAAAGCAACGGGGTGGGGATGCGATCTGACGGAGGAATACATTGCCCTTAACGGTGATTACACAACATGAACAAGCTGGGTTATGGTTGTGAATAAAATTAAACCTGTTGTTGTAAAAATAGGAGGGAGTACGCTGGGGAGCCATGACACAACTCTCCAGGACCTGGTAACGCTTCAGAATAAGGGGGTTCCCCTGGTTGTGGTACATGGGGGTGCCAACAGAGTGACGCAGTGGCTTCAACGACAGGGGGCATCAACCAGTTTTACCGATGGGGTCAGAGTTACCGATGACGTATCACTTGAAATGGTGGCGGCCGTTCTTGGAGGACTCGTCAATACCGAGCTTGTGGCTTCTATAAACGCACTGGGAGGCCAGGCGGTTGGGATGACGGGAGTTGACGGCAATCTCCTCGAATGCAGAATAACAAATCCGGCTCTTGGCTACGCTGGAAAGGTTAACCGGGTCAATACCGCCCCGGTAAAGGCCCTTTTGAAATTTGGAATCATATCATTGATCGCCCCACCGGGCGCAAAATCCCCTGATGAACCGGCTGATGTTCCTTACATAAACATCAACGGCGATGATATCGCGGGGAACATGGCAACGGCTTTGGAGGCTGACCTCCTGGTTTTTCTGACTGATGTCGGCGGAATCCGGGATGGTGACGGTAACTTTCTGCCACAGGTATCTGCTGATGGAGTCAGGTCTCTCATGACTTCCGGGGTCATTAACATGGGGATGATTCCAAAGGCGGAAGCGGCGCTTATAGCGCTTGCAAATACACCCGCGGTCAAAATTATCGACGGAAGGGTACCGCACGCACTTCGAGATGCCGTAGAAGGCAGTCCAATCGGGACCACTATAAGCCGGCAGTAAGGCCCGATAGCCCTTACTACACCGTTTCCTTTCTTCCCCTGGTGGCTATTCGCGCCAGTATTATGCCAAATTCGTAAAGGATTATGAGCGGCACAGCCACTATACTCTGGTTAACAGGATCAGGAGTCGGGGTTATTATCGCCGCCGCCAGAAACGCCAGAACAATTGCCCATCTCCTGAATCGGCTCAGTTTCTGGACCGTCACTATTCCAATTTTACTGAGAAAGTACATCACCACGGGGAGCTCGAAGCAGAATCCGACGCCGAACAGGAGCCTGACTATCTTTGAGACATAGTCACCAACCCTCCACTCGATTGTCGCAACGTTGCTGCCGAAGCCGGAGAGAAACGATATGGCCGGTGGAAGCAGAACATAATAGGCGAACACCACCCCTCCGCCAAACGCTATCAGCACCCCGGGTAATAGAGTGTACAGATATATCTTCTCTTTAGGATTGAGAGCCGGACGGATGAACATCACTATCTCGTAGAGTATCACCGGGGTCGCAATAGCGAGGCCACAGGTGAAGGAGAGTTTAAAATAGGTAACGATGGTTTCGGTCATCTCGATGGCCTGAAGCTCTACATCTCCGGACACCGATTTGAGCACGTTGATGATTTTCTCCGCGAAAACAAAGGAGATCGCGGTTCCTGCGGCCACGGCTATGCTGGCCCTTAGAAGACGTTTTCGCAGGTCCTGAAGATGACCCAGAATGGTGAGTTTCTGTGCTTCAGCCATCTTTTCGGTTGTTCAATCCATCGTTGTTCTCTTCCCGGTTCTCCGAGTTGTCACGCAACTCATCGTTTATCCCTCTGGTTATATCCTCAAGTTCGCCGGTTATGCCGGTTACCTCTCTATTTATCTCGTCATGATTACGCGCCGCCTCGTCATCTATTTCCTGTGAGAGGTTGCTGGAGAGTTCCGTCGTGGCCAGTTTCAGCCTCCGAATCAATATGCCCATTTTCCTGGCTATCTCGGGCAGACGGCGGGGGCCCACCACAATAAGAGCGATTACGAGCACTACCAGGATTTCCGCTAAGCCGATTCCGAAGATCTCCATACCATTCCTAAAACTGTGAGGGGGATGAGGTCAATGCCGCGCCGAGGGGACATCAAGGTTTAACCTGATGCGGCCTTCACTGGTTTGCGCCTTGTTATACAGGTTTCCCGAGGTTGAAAAAAAGATTCATTCATCAACCGTACAATCATGCTATCAGTCATCCTGTTTATTCTCGGTTTCCTGTGGTTTCTCGAGTTCCTTAAGCTCCTCATAATCCCCTGCTTTTCCTCTGCGAAACTCACGGAGACCCTTTCCCAGAGCCCCGCCCACCTGCGGGAGTTTCCCCACTCCGAATACTATCAGTACTACTACGATAATTACGGCTGCCTCAGCAGCGCCGAAACTGTGAAACATCTTACCTCCTCCCCGCGGCCAGTATTTACCTCTGACCCTGTACCGGGAACTACACGATTGCAGGTTCTACTATTGTACAGCTTACATTGTAAAGCCTTTCACTTAATGAAGCAACATTCCCGGGGTGAACGCCTCTGTAATTGAAACGACGTTGTAATAGGGTAAACCTCGACAACCGCGTTTCGACGGATTTTGGACTGTACGATATCCGTGTGATATAATTCAAATTGGGGTTATTCTACGGCCCATTCAGGAGGACATCGTTCAGGACACCGCTGATCTCGCCAGAAAAATAATGGATGCCGCTTTAAACCGGCACGCTTCCGATATCGTACTACTCGATCTCAGAGAGATTTGCGGTTTCACTGATTATTTTGTCATTTGCAGCGGGGAGAGCGAGAGGCAGTTAAAGGCGATTTGCGATGAGATAGACGGAACTCTCTCTGGAGAGAGCAAAACGCCGCGAAGGTATCAGGGAAGCGCCGTCTCCGGTTGGGTCATACTGGATCTGGGTGATATTGTAGTTCACGTGTTCACTCCTGATAATCGGGAGTATTATGCTCTGGAACGCGTATGGGATAAAGCTCCAACAGTGGTCAAGATTCTATAATCCAGCCATCGATCGCCCTCTCGTAGGAAACCAGTTCCTCTACTGAAAAGAACAAATCGATTTCAGCTTCGGCATTCTCTATTGAGTCTGATCCGTGAACCAGGTTCCTTCCGATCTCCAGTCCGAAATCCCCCCTGATAGTGCCCATCGACGCTTCTACAGGATTCGTTGCCCCCATAGTACTTCTAGCCACCTCTACTGCCCTGCTTCCTTCAAAAACCGCGGCTATTATGGGACAGGAGACGATATAGTTGACGAGTGGTTCAAAGAAAGGTTTACCTTCATGAACGGCGTAGTGCCGCCTGGCCAGGGCCTTATCCATTTGAATCAGTTTAATTCCAACTATCTTCAAACCTCGTCTCTCCATTCGGTTGATGATCTCACCAGCCAGGCCCCTCTGCATCGCGTCGGGCTTAACCAAGATCAATGTTCTTTCCATTGCCTCAAGGCTCCTTTCTTCTATATCGGTTTCAGCATGCGTTGTCTCGCCAGTAGCCAGTATTCTATTGTAATGATTTAACAAAGCCATAATCAAGTTTTGATCGGGCAATATTTTTATCCATAACCGTGGTAAGTATGGTTGCTGCGCATACGCAGGTAAATGACCGGTATTCGAAATATCTGTTTTTTGGTCAAACCCGAAAACAGCGTTTCAAATATAAAGGAATTCACCCTGCGGGTGTCTTGTGAAATTGGGAACAATCCGTTTTCCCCTGACCGGGGAAAACCCTCCCCCAACGAGGAAGGTTCTTCAGGCCACCTGATGGCGGGTGCCATCAGGTGGCCTGAAGAACCTTATTAAACCGGGAGGGGAAAACAGCGATGCTGATATGCATCCGAATCAATCGCTGTTTTAGGGTGGGTTATGGTATATATTGACCAATGAAGACCGGTGGCAACGATTGTGTGAGGTTATGGGGAATCCATGCGGGATCGTCAGGCCGGCACCGTGTTTTGGCGGGCACAATAGTAAGTTTACCGGGAGGTCCTCGGTTTCTCGGATGACGAGATAACGGATACGCTTATAGAGGGTGTAATCACCAGCGAGGCGGACGCGTCTACCACGACATAATCCCCCATCGCTGCTAAAATAGGAACATTGATTGTTAATCTCTCTACATGAAAGGTGAAAGTGATGAACGAAAACCGGTTATGCGGCCTTTTAGGTATCAAATACCCGATTGTCCAGGCACCCATGAACTGGATTACCGGCGCGGATCTGGCAGCGGCAGTATCAAATGCCGGAGGACTGGGAACTCTTGGACCTAACGCGGGTGCGACCACAGTCACCACGGATGTAATTGAAACAGGGGAGAGGCTGAGACTGCAGATAAGGAAAGTAAAAAGTCTGACAGACAGGCCGTTCGCCGTCAACTTCCCCATTGGCATGGAGGGAGTAGAAGGAGAGGGTGGCCGAAAGTATTCACAGCAGTGCGTCCAGGTGGCTCTGGAGGAAGGGATACCTGTGGCCATTACCTCTGTGGGCCCACCGAATATATATACGGAGGCATTGAAGAATGCCGGTATCAAGGTCCTGCACGCGGTCTCGACGGCGGGCCAGGCGAAGAAGGCCGAGGAGATGGGGGTAGACGGGGTGATATGTGAGGGCTACGAGGGCGGAGGTCACAAGGCGATAACCGAGCTGACAACAATGACGATGATCCCTATGACGGCCGATATTGTAAATATTCCCATTATCGCGGCGGGTGGAGTAGCCGACTCCCGCGGCCTGTTGGCTGCACTGGCCTTGGGCGCGGATGGTGTATACATTGGGACCCGCTTTATCGCCACTAATGAGTGTGACGCGCATCCCAAAGTGAAGCAGGCTGTAGTCGACGGGCAGGATGTATGCACGGTTAGCGTGCGCAAATGGGTAGTGGCTGGCAGGGACCTGAGAAACAGTTTCACACATACGTATAATGAGATGCAGGAAAAATGCGCTGCGCCTGAGGAACTGCTGAAATTCCTCGGTGAGCACACCATGTACCGGGCACTGGTGCAGGGAGACATCGAACAGGGTGAACTGCCATGCGGGCAGAACGCCGGGATAATCACGGAACTCATGAGCGCTTCGGAAGTCGTTCAAAACCTGATTGCCGAACTGCCTTCCGTTATGGAAACGGTAAGAAGCAAGCTGCCCGCCCGGTAGGAACGGTTGTTCCAAAAGGAGATTCGGTCTTAAGGACCTTATTCGGTAAGTGGTGACTTCGCGGGGACTCGTAGAGTTAGCGGTTCAGGATGTGTTCGACTGGAGGTGATAAATGGTGGAAGAACGGCAAGGTCCGGTTGAGGGAGGGATAAAGATCGTCAACTCAGGCGGATGCTACGATTGCGGTGGCCGATGCGTTCTGAAGATCCATGTAAAGGATGGCAAGGCGGTCCGGGTTGAGAGTGATGAGGGGGAGGAGCCCCAGATTCGAGCCTGTCTCAGGGGCCGTGCCATGCGCAAGCAGGTGCAGTCGCCGGATCGGTTGCTCTATCCTCAGAGGAGGGTTGGCGAGCGGGGTGAGGGGAGGTTCGAGCGCATTTCCTGGGACGAAGCCCTTGACAGCATAGCCGGCGAACTGACACGCATAAAGGAGAATCACGGTCCAAAGGCCATTCTGGCGCTGACCCTTTCGGGTGGTATAGGCAGCCTTCATACCGGTAATCTGACCGTAAGACAGCTACTACGTAGCTTTGGCGGCTATACCTCGGCCTGGGGTGATGATTCGGCTGAAGGCTCGGTTTTCGCCGCCAGAGCGACCTACGGGACCCTATTCTGCGGCAACACCCGCGACGATCTTGTGAATTCGAAACTGATTCTGGTCTGGGGCGCGAATCCCGCCACTTCCATATTCGGCACCAACACCAGCTACTATCTTATTAAGGCGAGGGAGACCGGCGCGAAAATAGTCGTCATCGATCCCCGTTACACAAATACTGCCGCGGTTCTGGCCGATGAGTGGATACCCGTCAGGCCTGGTACTGATTCGGCTATGATGGCAGCGATGGCGTACGTGATGATTAAGGAAGGTCTCCACAATGCCGACTTTCTGGCCAGACATACGGTTGGCTTTGATAGATACAGGGATTACGTTCTGGGCGGTCTGGACGGGGTGGCAAAGACTCCGGACTGGGCTGAGGAGATAACGGGCGTACCTGGTTCCAGGATAGCCGAACTGGCCCGTAAGTATGCCACCATCAAGCCGGCTGCCCTGCTTCCCGGTTTTGCGCCGGGCCGCACCGCCTTCGGTGAGCAGTTCCACAGGGCGGCGGCCACTCTGGCGGCGATGACCGGCAACGTGGGGGTCAGTGGGGGTGGGGCGGGTGGATTTGACCGTCCGCTGGTAGGTCCCATGGTGCCCATCGGTTTCGCGAAGTATTTTGAGGGCGGTCCGCGCCACGAGCGAATCAGGCAGCTCAATGTTCCCGGCAGGCTGTCAAAGCAACCCCATGCCTGCCGCCTATGGGATGCCATTCTCGAGGGAAAAGCCGGCGGCTATCCGGAAGACTACAGGATGGCCTATATAGCCTTCAACAATCCGCTGAATCAATACCCCAATATCAATAAAGGCACCAGGGCGCTCAGGAAACTGGACTTCATCGTGGTGCACGAGCAGTTCATGACCCCCACGGCAAGGTTCGCTGATATTCTCCTGCCGGTGACCACTGTGTGGGAGAGAAACGATTTCACGCGCCCCTGGCTGGGAGGTTCATATTTCCTTTATCAGAACAAAGCCGTCGAACCGCCGGGCGAGGCCAGATCGGATTTCGACATATGCAAAGATCTGGCAAAGCGGCTGGGGGTGGAAAACCCGCTGTTCGAAACATCGGAGGGGGAAGCCGTCCGGCAACTGGTTGAGAGCGCCGAGGATGTAATTCCCGAGATTCCGGACTGGGAGAAATTCAAACAGGATGGAGTTCACAAGATCCAGCGGCCAGGACCCACCGTCGCCTTTAAACAACAGGTAAAGGGTGAGGGGAAGGAGCCATTTCCCACCCTTTCGGGGAAGATCGAGATATATTCCGATCCTGTAAATGAACTGGGGAACCCGGAGCTGCCGCCTTTCCCCAGCTACGTGCCTGCCTGGGAAGGACCCGGGGACGAACTGACCCGGCGGTTTCCTCTGCAGTTAATAACCATCCATCATAAGACCAGGGCGCATTCCTGTTTCGATAACAATCCCTGGCTGAAAGATGTCGAGCCGCAGAGCCTCTGGATCAACGCGACAGACGCTGAGGAGCGGGGGATTAGCGATGGGGAAGATGTCAGGGTATTCAATGACCGTGGTGAAACGATAATACGCGCCGGGGTTACGGAGCGCATTATGCCCGGCGTTGTCTCACTGGGACAGGGCGCCTGGTATTCCCCGGACGCCAGTGGCCGGGACCGTGCCGGTAGTCCCAATGTGCTGACCCGCGATGATTATTCACCGGGAGGCGCTTTCCCTTTCAACACAGCTCTGGTCCAGGTTGAGAGGTTCGTGGAGGAGGGATAACATGCAACTGGGATTCTACTTCGATCAGACGCGCTGCACCGGGTGTGATACCTGTACCATCGCATGTAAGGACTGGAACGAACTTTCGCTTGGCTCAGAGCCGGCCAACTGGAGATGGGTGGTGGAACTGGAGTGGGGTAAGTATCCTGACCCGTCAGTTGCTTATCTGGCGATGTCCTGCCTTCATTGTATAAATGCGCCTTGTGTAGAAGCCTGTCCGGCAGGGGCTATACATAAAAGGACGGAGGACGGCATCGTCTATGTAGACAGGAACGAATGTACAGGCAGCGATGAGTGCGGGGCAATGTGTCAGACAGTTTGTCCGTATGGAGCGCCGCGTTTCGGGCCTGAATCCAACGCGAAGATGCAGAAATGCGATTTCTGCCTTGAAAGGTGGCTGCAGGGCAAACTGCCGGTCTGCGTCACGGCCTGCCCCGTGCGAGCTCTGGATGCCGGGGAACTGGATACGCTTAGAGCCAGTTATGGGAATAAGGTAGTCGCTGCCGGATTTGAATACTCGGCCGAAACCGAACCTTCCATTGTACTGAGATCAACTTCATAAGGAGAGAAGCTCGGAGATGAAGCGTTATCTGAGGTCTTCACCGGTTATCGATTCGGACCACCCCGATGTAAAATCGAAGGCGCGGGAACTGACCGAAGGTATCGAAGACCGTGTTGAATGTGCCATTCGACTTTTCTACGCTGTTCGGGATGGTATCCGGTACAACTTCTATCCCCCATCCGTACCCCCACCCCTCATGTTCAAAGCCAGTCACACCCTCAGTGTGAAAGAGGGCTTCTGCATACCTAAAGCGATACTGTTGGTCGCCCTGGGGCGGGCTGTGGACATACCCGGCGCGCTCGGTTTCGCTGATATCCGCAACCACCGCCTTCCGCCAAAAGTTGTGGAACTCATGGGCGGTAATGTCATCCGGCTTCACGGCTTCGCCGAACTCTATATTGAAGGGAAATGGCTCAAGGTGACACCCGCCTTTGATCTGGCGATGTGCCGGCAGAACCGGTTGACGCCGGTTGAGTTCAACGGCAGAACGGATGCCATGTTCTCCCCTCTGGATCAGGATGGCAGACCCTTCATCGAATACCTGAATGAGCGGTGCCACTACCTGGATGATGTTGAACCTCACCGCCTGATGGAAGCGCTGACGCGCGGTTTTGAGGAGGGATGATCAGGGCCACCTGATCAGTGCCCGGCTGCATAAGTGTGTGTGACCCGGTATGTATCCAAACATATTTTCCATGGTGTCGGGTCCTTTCCGTAGTCCTACGGATTGACCTGATTGGGCACGCGGAGTACGGTTACAGTAGCGCTTGTCTGGGTTGGAGTATTAAGGGAACCTCTTCAGTAAGAGGTGACTTCGGGGGGCTGGGGGTGCCCCCCAGCTTTAAAAGTTCCCCATGATTGGGGGGTTTTCGGGGTCGATCAGAGGTTCCTGAGGTATCAGACCGGAGTTTTTCAAGCCATGGCAGATAGCCAGCAACCCGGACATCAAATTCACCGCTCTCGGGTAATTATAAGGGGACGGTCAGGGTTTCCTTAAGTATTGGTTTCAGTTTTCAAGGGTACACAAATGAGAGGTAAAGCATAGTGGAATTCAGGCTCACTCCGGAACAGGAGGCCCTAAGGCAGGAGTTCGAGGACTTCTTCCGGGAGGAGATGAAACAGGCGCCGCCAATGTCCGCGGGAGAGAACGTATATGACCGGGATGAGCCTTTCGCCTTCCACCGTCACCTGGCTGTTGAAATGGGTAGGAGGGGATGGCTTTCGATGGCATGGCCGGCTGAATACGGTGGAAGAGACGCATCCATTATCGAACAAGTCCTCTTTAACGAGGTCAGGGGCTATCACCGGGCGCACGGGGTAGACGTACAGGGCGTGTGCATGCTGGCGCCGACCCTGCTGGCCGCGGGCAGTGAAGAACAGAGGCAGGAACACCTTCCTTACATAGCGCGCGGAGAGAGATTCTGGTGCCAGGGCTGGAGTGAACCCAATGCGGGTTCGGACCTGGCTTCGCTGACCACGAGGGCGCGCCGTGAGGGTGATGAATACGTCATAAACGGACAGAAGACATGGACAAGCAACGCCCACAGGGCACACTGGTGTTTCCTTCTGGCCCGAACCAATCCGGAAGAGAAGCGCCACCGGGGACTCTCGTTTTTCCTGCTGGATATGAAGACGCCCGGCATAACCATTATGCCGCTTATCACCATGGATGGCTCCCATCATTTAAACGAGGTCTATTTCGATGATGTCCGGGTTCCGGCGCGGAACATGGTCGGCGAAGAGAACAGGGGCTGGTACGTCAGCCTGATGACCATGAACTTCGAGAGGACCAGTATCGGTGATTTCGCCGGGGCACGGCGG
>JAWOBX010000028.1:0-8739 GCA_046484125.1 Dehalococcoidia bacterium
GGAATAAGACGGAGAGGCAAGCATATCATTTTAGAGCTTGCGAGCCATGACGTTCTCATCCTGCACCTGAAGATGACCGGCGTGCTGTTGATTAGAACGTCAAATAACGACGTACAAAAGCATACAACGGCCGTTTTCCGGTTTGATGATGGTAAATCGCTTCATTTCAATGATCAGCGCAAATTCGGCTCTCTATGGCTTACAGGTGATGAGGGGGAGATCTTTGGCAAGCTGGGCCCTGAGCCTTTGAGCGAGGCGTTTACAACGTCTTATTTGCGCGAACTGGTAGACAGGCACAATATCTCGATAAAAGCCCTCATATGCGACCAGAACGCTATCGCGGGAATAGGCAATATGTACGCGGATGAAGCGCTTTTCACCGCCGGCATATATCCCCTGAAGAGGGCAGGTGATTTATCAGATGAGGAGGTCGAACGTTTACGGGCCGGGATAGTTGAAGCGCTGCAAATGGGTATAAAGCATAACGGCGCCAGTATTAATACTTATCGCCTGCCGGACGGGGCCGAGGGGGTGGCCCATACCCGGTTCAGAGTCGCTCACAGGAGGGATGAGAGCTGTTATGTCTGCGGAACGCCGATCACCAGGGTCAGTATCCGTAACCGCGGTTGTTACTTCTGTCCCACCTGTCAGAAAGAATAGACTCAGTCAAGGGACATCTGAACAAGCAGTGTCTTCGGGAATCCGGGGGGGGTATAACGGGGATCGATCAGAGCCTTCCTGACCTTTACATAATCGGTTTTTTATTGGTATCGGTTTCATCATGAACGATGTGGACGTGACAGAACTTCTGGGAAAAATAGAGATAATCCTCGGATACGAGGGAAACCTGATCGAAATTAACACGGGGAAAGTGATCTTTGTTGGTGATACTCATGGTGACTTCGACGCCACCGAGCGGGTAATAGAGAGGTACCTCAGCGACGAACGCGCAATAGTGTTTCTGGGTGATTATGTTGATAGAGGGCCGGCTTCGGAGGAGAACCTGAACTACCTTCTGAACTGCAAAACGGAATACCCGGATAATCTCTTCCTTCTAATGGGGAACCACGAGGGACAGCGGGCTCTTCCTTTCCACCCCGCGGATTTCTGGGAGCGGCTCAGCCCGGAATTGTATGAGAGATACGCTGAGGTTCTTTCCATGCTTCCACTCGTTGCAGTTACTGCAAATGGTATAGTCGCCCTGCATGGAGCATTGCCGGATGTGAAAAGCCTGAACGATATAAGGTCTATAAGGTTTGGTGACGCCAGGTGGCATCAGATAACCTGGGGGGACTGGCGGGAGGGGGAGGAAGGTTATTTCGGCAGCTCCTTTCTCTCTGGCAGGCCTCAATTCGGGAGGCACTGGTTTGACGATATCATGGGCAGATTGAATAAGAGTGTTCTTGTTAGATCGCATCAACCCGATGTCGATCAGGTTATTTACGGCGGAAAGTGTCTTACTTTATTCACCTCATCGGCATATCGCTCGGTAGTACCGGAGAGGACCATTGCGATAGCCGACCTCTCAAAAAAGGTCGAAACCGTGGATGATCTTATCTTGGAGACCGTTTGAAAGCACACCAATTCAAGGCCCACCGGCTTCATCAGATATGGCTTTCATCCAAATCCTGCCGCTCGCAAATTCCGGGTGAATCGCTGCGGTGGGAAACCGGATCGTCTTGGCATAAAAAAGGTTTGCCGGCAAGTTGTATAAAAGCGTCAGGGACATTACACTGAAGACAATGAGGTTTACCCGGAAGATATGAACCGAACAGCCACTTTCAAACTCGTGGATTCACATGCTCATCTGGATGAAGTGGATGACCCGGCCTCCGCCGTTGATAGATCCAGGGAAGCGGGTCTGTCTGCCATTATCGCCGTTGGAACAGGTTACGATTCGAATTGCCGGGTACTGGAACTGGCGGCCAAATACGAGTCATTCGTGTTCCCGGCACTCGGAATGCATCCGCAGGAACTGGGTGATTACGATCAAATACGGCGCAATCTGGGTTTCATCGAGGAGAACATCGAAGGAGCCGTTGCCATCGGCGAAATAGGCCTGGATTATCACAAAAAGGTGGTATCCAGAGCCGGCAAGGATATGCAGAAAGCGGTTCTGAAAGATGTTCTTGAGGTGGCCGGGAGATTCCGGAAACCCGTATCGGTACACTCTCGTTATTCGTGGAAAGATTGCTTTCTCTGTGTCAGGGAATCTAAAATAGAGCAAGCTGTTTTCCACTGGTATACCGGCCCGGTGAACGTTCTGCGTGATATTTTAAATGAAGGGTATTTCGCCTCCGCGACTCTTGCCGCCGAGTATCACGATGAACACAGGCGTACAATCAGGGAAACCCCCGTTGACAGGCTGATGCTGGAGACAGATACGCCGGTAGTTTATCGCTGGGGTACGGAGTTCGCTCATCAGGCGGAACCGGCTGATGTGGCGACTCGGGTTCTTGATGCTGTAGCATCAATTAAGGGTATTGATCCCACAATCGTGGCGGATAATACAACGGCGAACGCGCTGAGGTTTTTCAGGATACAAAGTTCGGGGTGAAAATGTGAATAAGTGGGCAGTAAATTCATTGTACTTCATGATAGTGTTTGTTCCCTATATGGGGCTACTGATTTATACCGGAATGGTGTACCCGGATTTACCTGATAAACTCAATAACGATCTACCCAAGGCGCTTATCTGGCTCCCCGCCTTCATCGCTACGATACTTCCCATTACCTATGGCGCTATGATAATGTTTTTCAGCCATTATTTGAAAAAGGTTCACTTTATTACCATAGCGGTGTTCATGGATCTGGGACTCTTTGGTCTTATCGGAGCGGTATACCTGGTCAAAACCTCATAGTGTAACGTTTCTTAAATAACCAGACTTTCGCTGATAGTAATTGTATGCAAATACTGGAGCCTTATCCCCACCACCCGCCCGACGCTGGCCCACCGGTAACGCACTCGCGGTTGCGAGTGCGTTACCGGTGGGCCAGCTTTTTTAGTGAAGCAATGTGGTGAAAAGAGCATTGCTTCAGCATTTGTATAGAAGCGTCAGGGACAGTACAATAGGTTGCTTTACATAATTTCAGCCCGGTGCCAGCCTCGCACGCCCGAAGTATTATGTTACTCTTATGCTGCGTCCAGAGCCAAATCATGGCAAAAGAGAGCGTTCCCGCGTGGCTGACTGAAAATAGCTGTTGAGAGGAGAGGTCAGATGCTTAAGAAAGGCGGAAGAAGCATTGGCAGAAAGGTTATCATGTCATCCAGATGGATGAACATACTGCCGTGGGTTGGTGTGGTGATTGCCGTAATAGGATTGACAGGACTGATTCTCGGAATACTGACCGCACTGATATCAAGCCTGCCGCTGGCAGGATCGGCGTTGATTTTAACGGGTTTGGGAGTTATTCTCTGCGGGGTGGTGCTCTTCTTTGCCATGTGTATTGTTCAGGATATTACCGGGATGTTTTGATGGTTACGAAGGCGGCGCTTTTGCCCCGGCTACGTCTTTGCGTTTCACGTTACCGGCGATAAAGGAGGCCAGGGCCGATACCAGGGCTAATCCCGCCCCGGTAACATAGGTCCATTGTAAACCATTCAGGAATTGATCGACCTCGGCTGGACTAAACATTTCCGGAGGTTTCTCCGCCGCCACCGGGGCAATATGGTACAGCACTGCGCCCGCCACCGCCAGTCCCAGCACCATACCCACATTTCGCATGGCTGCCAGCACACCCGAGGAAATCCCCAGCCGCCATGGCGGAACACTGCCCATAACAGCGCTGTTGTTAGGGCTCTGGAAAACGCCCATACCAACGCCCATGATTATCAGTCGCCAGACAACGTCAAATACCCCGGAGCTCTGGTCGAGAGTACTAAGCAGGTAGAGTCCTAATGCAGAGACCAGCATACCTGTTACGGTGAGAGGGCGAGAGCCGATCCGGTCGGACAGGGAACCGCTGAAGGGCGCCACAATCAGGATAGCTGCGGGTGAGGCAACCATTACAATTCCAAGTTTGAGAATGCTGTAACCAAGGACCGCCTTTAAAAAGAATGGGGTAATGAATATCATGGTGTACAAAGCTATGAAATTGAATAGGGCGCTCATATTGGCGAAGCTGAAGGTACGGTTTTTAAACAATGAGAGATTGAGCATTGGCTGTTTGCTACTGCGTTCTATCGAAAAAAATACTATGCCGGAAATCAGGGTGATACAGAGTAGAACGATGCATGTCCCCGAAAGCCACCCCCAATCCTCTCCACGGTTGGCATACATGGTAAGCGAACCGAGGAACACAAGCGCGGTGAGGGCGCCCTGCCAGTCAAGTGTCTGTTCAGGGTCCCTCTCACCTCTTGGAATAACTCTGCTCCCCAGAATCAGGGCCGAAATGCCGATAGGGATGTTGATGAAAAATATATAACGCCAGTTGAGGTATTCGGTAATAACTCCACCCAGTGTGGGGCCAAGTGCCAGGCCGGCGGCGATAGCGATGGCGTATATTCCCATGGCTTTTCCGCGTTCGCTTGGCGGGAATGATGAGGTGACTATGGCAAAGGATACGGACATCGTCATTGCGGCTGCCACGCCCTGGAAGGCCCTGAAGGTGATCAGCATCCAGATGTTCTGTGATACTCCGCACAGGATAGATGTTAGAACAAAGCTGGCGAGGCCTGTGAGGAATACCCTCTTGTAGCCGATCATGTCTCCCAGGCGGCCATAGAGGAGAATCAGCGCGCTGATTGCCAGGAGATAAATGGTGGGAACCCATTGAACCAGCGCCATATCGATGGCAAAGTAATCAGAGATCGCCGGCAGGACGGTATTTACGATACTGCCGTCAATAGGCCCCATTATGCTTCCAAGCATAACGGCAGTCAGTACCGCCCATTTAGATCGGACCGGCAGGGCTGAAGCGGATTTCACGGAATTCAAGAATGTATCCGTTTCTTCAGGAGATTCAATAACAGCGGTGACCATCTCAGGAGATGGTCACCGCGCTCTTTATCGATCTTAAGCGCGATCAACGATTGATCAAGCAGCCGCGGCTGCTTTGCGCATCTTTAGCATCTCTGTGAAGGTTTCTATTCTGGTACGGAGCATCTCCGTCGGCGTGTCACGACTGTCCATCTGGTCCGTTTCCACCGCCAGAACCGGTATCCCAGCCTGTTCCTCGATCAGCTTCTTCAAAATCTGAGGATGGCCGCCCATGGGCCGGCATGAGTACATCCCGTTCCACAGCATCCCATCGAGGTTGAAGTATTTAGCGCACTCCACCAGTCGAAATATCAGGGCGGATGTACTGTGCATAATTCCCATTCGCATGAAGGCCAGAGCGGTCTTCTCAAAACCTTTGTAATCGCTCCTGGTCATGTCAGAGGGGTGAATCCAGAAAAACGGCGCCACCGCGGGAGCGAGGCCCACTTCCTCAACCATTGTGTTTATTGAGGGATCGGTGAACCACGGCATGGTCCAGGCCACCCTTGGAGCACCTTTTGGCGTGACACCTTCACCCTTTTCGATACGTTTTTCCGCATCGTCCGCCAGCATATTGATAGCATCCAGCCCCTCGACCATGGTCCGTCGTTCCGGATTGGTGATCATCATGTAAAACAGGAGCAGGTTATTGTTACCTATCGGCATCGGATCCGCCTTCTGGCACTCCAGCACCCTTTGAAAACCCAGATACAGTTTGCCGATTTCCATTCGCGCCTGGTTGAGATGGTCGGGTTTTACGTCTATACCATGCTCGTCCCTCAGTTGATTTATCACATTCTCGAGCTCGGCACCAAAGAACTTCACCTTATGATCCTCGATTTCGGGGTAGTTATCGGGGTATGTATCCCAGTTGGAATCAAGACAGTTATCTATGATAATTCGCGGGATTCCCGGGAAATGGTATCCGATCAGTTCGTCTGTTTTGGCCTCGTTGTCGCAGAAGAAGCTGGAGACAAGGAACACATCCGGCATAGGGTTAAGTCCCTTCAGAAAAGCTCCGACCCGCATCTTGTTGGCCCCGCACATCCCCGTTCCCGGAGTCATTCCGTTCGCCTCCGCCAGGTCGAAGTAAGAATCGGCGATTCCGAACAATAGACCGAGAATGAACAGGTTCACAAATTCAGGAGTCGCCGCGTAGTAATTGCCGGCAAGGTTGATAGAAGTACCAAGCCTGGGCTCAAGCGGGTACGTATAGAACACCACCTTGTCGTATTCTTCCCGGCAGAGCGCCAGGTCGACGAACTGCTTCATCCAGATCCCCCATATCTTGCGCACTCCCGCCGATTCCATCCAGAAATGTTTGTTCAAACGTTCTATAGCCCTGTCAATATCGGCAGGGCCCAGTTGTGCCTTTTCCAGGGCCTTTTCAATCCTGGGAGCTTCTTTTTCAATCTCCTCATCCGTGTAGTTGCAAAGCTTAAATAATTCTTTGTAGTACATTGCTACCTCCGTATTCCGTCAAGAAAGGTCTCGAGCCGCGTGCTGAACCGCCCCCGCTCTATCGAATCATAATCCGAAACCAGCTTGAGCATGGGAATCCCCGCCCCTTTCTGGAGCACATCGGGATACCAGTAGGATTCAAATTCATCCGTCTCGCGGTTCATCATCTGGTACCAGATGGCGCCCTGAACCTTGAACTCATTCGCGAGCTTCACCACGAATTCCTGCCTCTCCTTTCCCGGCCTGAACCAGGCGGGTGGAACTCTCCTGGTGAAATACCTGTCGGCAAGCGCCTCCAGCAAATTCCCCCCAGGGTTCACTTTCTCCCAGTAATGCCGGATCCCTTCCCCGAACTCCTCTATGACCACATTGCCTCCCGCGGCCTCTATCATATCGAGGATGCGGTAATCCCCGTATGCCAGCGTTGTACCCAGCAGCATCAACCTGGGTGAATGGACTTCAGGCCCCTCTTTCCCTCTCAATTCGGCGGCTATCTCCTCGAGAGCGTCTACCATCACCTTTTTGTCCAGCATGAGAGAGGCATGATTGAGCATGATGAAATCCCGGGTCTTGATAGGAGGCCGTTCCTGCTTTCGCATGAGGCTGATTTCGGTCAGGAGTTCCCTTTCCCTGTTGGCGAGTTCGATGGCCTCTCTCAGCTTCTCGTCAGTTACCTTATTACCGGTTAACTTCTCCAGCCTCTCTTTAAGCGCTTCAAGTCCATGCATAAAGTACCCCGGTGACCATTGGTGCCTGGTATGGGGAACTCCATAGCGGAAGACTTCGACATCGGTGAAAACATCCCATGTATCAGCCACTATTCTCACGTGGTTGTCTGTTACAGGAACCACGTAAAGATCGATAACGTTGTACATGGGTTCAGTCTCCAGCATCCGATAGCCGATGTTCGCCCTCCCGAAGGTGTAAATCCAGCGGCTGATGACGCTGCCGGAGACCTCCACGGGTTCGTGGTCGCCACCCCGATTGAGCGCAACAGGGATGGCCCCCGCGGCACGGGCAATCTCATCAGGGAAATATCCTCCCGGGAAGTAGCCAACAACTTTCTTGCCCTGTGATTTCAATTCCTTTAACTCAGCGGCGCGGGCCTTCATGGACTGTGATAATCTCTCTATCGCATGCATTATCAACTTTCTCCTGTCAATGGTTTGTTAGTGACTGCCAAACCGAAGCGGCTTATCGCCGAATTCATTTTATGGGAAACCCATTTCAATGTCAAAAAGCGGGACCGGCCCAAAAGCAGCGACTTGTTTCTAGGCGCTACGGCACCGTCTCAAGTCGCTGTTCCCCTCCCCCGTTGAAAAGTATTCCGAAGGCGTCACTGCCGAAGTATTTCGGCAGTGACGCCTTCGGAACAACCTCTCTTTGGGGTAAGGGTTTGTTTTCACCTAACGGGTGAACGGCAAACTTAGTATACATTTAACATGAATAAGGAAAGAATCTCCGCTGACTATAGGCATATCAGTCCCAATCCCGGTTACTTCATACTCGACATGCTCGCCCTGCGGGTTCTATAATCTTCTAAGGGATAATGGATAAGCGGGAACAGCGAGCCGTAGTTTCGGATTTTATCAAGGCTTTCAGTTGCTCCTATTCGATGACAAGGAATTTGGGGCGGGTTCTGGGGGTGGAGGAGGACCCCCTGCTTTTACAGTCCGTTATAGGCTTTGGTTCCGGGGTAGCCACGATGGGGGATACCTGTGGCGCTGTAAATGGCGGGGTGGCGCTTTTAGGGAAGCGCTTCCCGGACATGCCTTCGGTTACTTTTTATTCACTTTGTTCGGACTACTTCGGAAGGATCGAGGCCCGCAGCGGTACTCCGAACTGTGGCAGAGTGCATGGCGGAAGGGATATGGTCCCGGAATTCAGACGGGCGTTGCTGACCGGAAAAACGAGGGGTTGTACTGCTATATTAAAGGAGGCCTCTGAGGTTCTTGACGGCCTGGCCAGTGAAGTGCTGAACGGGAATTATCGGGAAAAGCCGGGGATTGAGGCGATATCCCGCCATTTTGAGAAAGAGCGGTTCCATTGCTCTCAGTCGGTTATTCACAATGTCGCGGAGCGGATTCCAATGCCGGTCGAGCGTATCGATCATCCGGCCAGGGGATTTTGCGGCGGTACAGGCTTTAACGGAACCCTGTGCGGCGCTATAGCCGGAGGTGTGTTATGCCTGGGTTTGAAAGCAGGTGTGGATTTGAGGCATTCCGGATATGGTAACACAGCGAGGATATTGCTTTATGGACTTGTAAGGGGTGGGGGTGTTTTCCGGGATGAGAAGGTG
>JAWOBX010000107.1:0-6418 GCA_046484125.1 Dehalococcoidia bacterium
TTTCTATCAAAGGGTAACACGACTCTGCTTATTGGAGTCGAGGAAGACCAGGTGGACAGAATAAGCGAACTGGTAGCAGGAGTATGCAAAAGACAAAAGATTAAAAACGGAGACGAAGAAGTCACTGTTGGTGCTAACCTGTTTGTAGTTCCGATCGACAGCTATCATAGATTGTAGTCTGGGGGAAAAGTATGGATTACAAGGATATTGTTGGCCATGATATTGTGGTCCAAAGTCTTAAAAGAGCAGTAAAAAATGTCAATCCTTGAGGAAACGGGGCTTCGGGCCTACTCACGCGCCATGTCGGGACTGCTTGAATTCAACAAACTCTTCCGGTATGACGAGCTGGAAAGCCGGGTCCAGGCTTTTCTTTAAAAACACGAGCATCGTCCCCGAAGACAGCACTTTTTGAAGAGTTTCCCTGGTTGAAAGGCTGGAAACGCTTCTTAAGAAATTGAGATGGCCGTCTAGAGCCCCTTTTTGCGCGCAATGCCCTTAAAGTGATTCCAGGCCTCCTGGAAATCCTCAAGAGTCGTATCCGGGAACAGCTTATCTATATGGTAATACTCGGAATAAGCGGATTGCCACAACAGGAACCCGGACTTAGCCTCTCTACTTCGCTCCTCATCGCCGGTTCTGATGATCAAATCGCAGGGACGCTTGACTGCCAGCTCGTGTTCAAGGTCTCGCTCGCTCAGGCCAAAAAGGAGGTTGCGAATCCGGTTCCTGGGTGTGGATACGGCCTGAATTATCTCCGATTGACCGGTGTAACCGAGCAGCATATTCAATACCTTGCCGTTGTTGTGCCGGCTTCTGCGGCTTATTTCACTGGCATATTCGATCAAACTGCGTGGGAGGGGACTCGACTTTGTGCAGACCAGATTGACCTTCAGGCTCGTCCTGTCAACGCTCCCTTTGCGTTCTATATCCCTGAGGCTGTCCTCGTATATCCGGTATAGTCTCTTCAGCTCTTCATCTGAGCGCCCGAAATTCTCCTCACTCAGTGCATAGACGGATATTTCGCCGACCTCATCATTATCCGCACACCATTCCAGGAACAACTCGGCCTTTTCCGCCCCCACCCGGTGCCCTTCCCATGGGTCAAGTCCCCTGGCCCTGGCCCACCGCCTGTTTCCATCAGGTATCAATCCAATGTGGTATTTCATATCACTGAGTGCCAGGTATGCCCGAAGTTTTGCCGGCTTTTACTCTTTATTGTTCAGGCGTTGAAGAGCCTTCAGGAAACTCTCCGTATTTCCAGACGGATTCCTCGATCCGCTCGCTGATTCTCCAATCTCCATGCACTCTTACGAGTTTGTCGTTATAATAGCCGCCGAAGAAGAGCATCGAAAGCTTGTCCCCTTCTGCCGGCATGCGGAGTCCCATCGGGTTGTAGAAGGCGCATCGGGAGGTGGCGGTGTCACCATCCAACTGAATGCTGAAATTGGTGATGGCGTGCTGAGTGACCGGAAATCGCTCAAGTGCCTGGGCGAGCCACTCCTTGATCTCAGGGAGTGTTCCCTTCACACCCCCGGCCGATGTGTAGTCTATGAACGCGTCGGCCGTGAAAACCGAATCGAGTCCGTCATAATCACCGGAGTCTATGGCGGTGCAGTACCGGGTCAATGTATCCTGGATTTCAAGCCGGTCTGAGATTTCCTGGACCTTGCCGGGCCGGGAGTTCCCCTCCCTTGCCCCCTGCCTCTGGCGTCCATAAGCTTCTCTGGCTATCAACAACTGCCCTTCCATGTTCATATTGTTTACCGCCTGGATGGCCAATTCAGCTTCCGCGTTCTCAGGCATCTCCACGAATCCAAATCCCCTCGGTCTACCAGTATATTTATCCATGATAACCGCCGCGGAGCTTACCTGTCCGTACCTCTCGAACATCTGCCGCAAGCTTTGCTCTGTGATACTGGCCGGCAGATTACCCACATAGATATTCATAGCTTCCCCCTTTTTTCAAATTCCGTCAAGTTAACCGCTTGATAGTTACAGCGCTCATAATCACAAATAATATGCCGGGGGTATGTGGCTCGAATTGTATACAAATCGGTTGTATGTGTCAAGGTAACCACTTGTCATAAAGTTTTTAGTTACCAATAATTACTTCCGGGATGGTAAAATTACAGACAACCACCGGGCAGTTAAAAGGCACTATATGATATCAGTCGTCGAAATCAATCGGGATCGCAGGGCCTGGCTGGCGCGCCTGGGGAAAATGGTCCTGGATGGCTGACACGAATTATTGATAGAGGAGGCTGTAAACGTGAACCAGATGTTCTCACTGGAAGGCAAGGCCGCTATAGTAACCGGGGCGAGCAGATGGACGGGAAAGACTATCGCTATTGAGATGGCCAGGGCTGGAGCGGATGTAGCTGTTTCAGCACGGACCGCGGACGCGGTCCAGAAGACGGCCGAAGAGATTCGCGCTCTGGGGAAAAGATCAATTGCGATACCGGCGGATATGACCGTGGCGGAAGAAGTTGACGAGATGGTCAGACGGACGAATGAGGAGTTCGGCCGAATAGACATACTGGTCAATAACGTGGGAGATGCACTGCTGCTGAAGTCGGTATCGGATTTGAGCCAGGAGGAATGGAACAGGGTGATCAATCAAAACCTGACTCCACCATTCCTGTGCAGTAAAGCGGTGCTCGATATCATGATGAAACAGGGAGGGGGAAGTATAGTCAATGTCGCTTCGGGTGAGGGTTTGCGCGCTCATGTCACCAACCTTGGCTATGGCGCGGCGAAGGCGGCTGTTATCAATATGACCATGGGACTCGCCGGAGAACTGGCTCAATACAACATCAGGGTAAATGCGGTCGCGCCCGGTTTCATAGATACAACCGCACTGACCATGGGGCTGGATTACCTGCCTGACTTGAAGGCACTCTTTGACCGGGTTCCCATGAAGCGCGCCGCACTGCAGGAGGAAATAGCGGGGCCGGTGATATTTCTCAGTTCCGATGCGGCTGGTTATGTAACAGGTATAACCGTAGTAGTCGACGGCGGAATGACGAGCACCCTTTGATTGATCCATCCGGTGTGGGGATATTTTCCTCATTTTACAGCTTGTGACGAAACCGGACTTGAAAAGGCTGGCTGTTTTTCGGTGAAAATCACGGGAATACCGCCAGTCGAATATGTTCAAACTATGGGAAGGAGGTACAGCATGGTGGAAGTGAGTGATTCGGTGAAAATCAGGATACTTTACGACATTGAAGGGGTGAAAAAGGTCAAGCGGAGATACTGGCGTTGCGTTGACGAGAAGCGAATGGATGATCTGGCTGACTGTTTTACTGAAGATGCCGTGGCCGATTATGCGATCGGGAGGCTGCTTGAGGGCCGGGACGCGATAATCGAGTTCCTGAAGGAAAGCCTGGCCCGTCCCGAACTACAGGTCACAAGCGTGCACCAGGGTTATAATCCGGATATTGAAATAAAGGATGAAGCCAGCGCGGCGGCGAGATGGCCGATGTACAACTATATGATTTTCGGGAAGGCGAAAACGTTCATGAAAAGCTGGCAGTACTATGACGATGAATACCTCAAGGTCGACGGAGAGTGGAAGATTAAATTTACAAAAATTACTTATGTTACCACAGAGACGACCACGACAACCTGAAGCGGATAATTGTACGTGTGCCAGGGATGGTCGATCGTGCGGCTATTGCGGCGGAGTACTATTCGCGAGGTTGCCGTAATTACGGAGGTGTCATGAACAGGTTTGAAGCCAGGACCGCTATCGTTACGGGCGCGGCCAGTGGTATCGGAAAAGCGACGGCATTGAGGCTGGCATCAGAGGGCGCGCAGGTTTTATGCTGTGATATTCATAAAAACGAGCTTGAGGAGACGGTGGGAGAAATCAACGCGCAAGGAAGAATGGCAACGGTACAGATATGTGATGTCAGCGATCCTGTCTCGGTTGGTGAAGCTGTGTCCCGGATGATGAGCCGGCATGGTAGGCTGGACGTGCTATGCAATGTGGCCGGCATACTGGAGACCTGCCATACCCACGAGTACTCCATTGATCGGTGGGAACGCATACTGTCTGTGAATCTGACCGGTACATTCCTCATGTGCAGGGAATCTATCCCCCACCTGCTTGAGACAAAGGGAAATATCGTAAACGTCGCCTCACTGGCGGCCCTGCGGGGGCATCCGTATATGGCTGGTTACGCGGCTTCCAAGGGTGGTATAGTCGGTCTCACCCTGGCTCTGGCGGTTGAGTATGCCCGGGAGGGACTCCGGGTAAACGCGGTATGTCCAGCTTCGATAGAAACCCGTATGACATCGGAATTCGCCGCGCCGGAAGACGCCTGCTTCGAGTTGCTTACCAGGAATATGCCCCCGGATGGGGCTATGCGGGGACCGGAAACAGTGGCCAGTGTTATCGCCTTTCTGGCATCACCGGACGCGGCACACGTAAACGGCCTTGCCCTGCGCGTGGATGGCGGAACCATGTCATGAGAGTGGTTCGTTGAGACACCGACTCAAATATATGGTTGGCGTTTCCAATGTAGAGCCAGGGAGGGGGAATCAGATTGATGTGATACCTGTTCACTTTGCAGGTGGGCAGTCAATGCGTTTTCGGCTTTCACGAATGAGGCAGGAACCATTCCGCAGCCAGAGATTAGTAACCGCGGTTTGACGGTAGCCCCGCCATGTAGTACATTAGCTGAGGATGGCCGAACTCGATTATCTTTTCAATCCACGCTCGATAGCCCTCGTGGGTATAAGCATCACACAACCGCGTCACTGGACACGGTCGGTGATGGAAGGCCTTTTAGATTTTCAGTATCAGGGGGCCTTATATCCCGTCAATCCCAACGGCGGCGAGATAAAAGGGTACAGGGTTTACCGGGATCTCCAGGAGCTTCCCGAGGTTCCTGACTATGTAATCGGACTTGTTCCCGCGTCGGCGGGGCCCCAATTGGTTAAAGATTGCGCCGCTAAAGGCGTTAAAGCGATACAGTTTGTGACCGCGGGTTTTGGTGAGACTGGTGAGGAGGAGGGCATAAAACTGCAGGATGAGATGGCGCGGATCGCGAGAGAGACCGGGGTCAGGATCATCGGTCCGAATTGTCTGGGAATATATTGTCCCGGATCCAGACTCTCATTCAGTCCATTTTTTCCCCATGAGGGCGGAAGCGTGGGGTTCATCAGCCAGAGCGGTGGGAACGCCACTTCGATGGTAAGGAGAGCGATAGACCGTGGCGTTCGGTTCAGCAAGGTAGTAAGCTACGGGAACGCCTCAGATCTTAACGAATCTGACTTCCTGGAGTACCTCGCCGATGATGCTGAGACGGAGATAATCGGCCTTTATATCGAGGGAACCAGCAATGGGGAAAGGCTGCGCGAAGCGCTGGCGAAAGCGGCTCAGAGAAAGACGGTAGTGCTGCTGAAGGGTGGGGTTACTGAGGGGGGCAATCGGGCGGCCGCCAGCCACACTGGTGCCATCTCGGGCAGCGAGCGCATCTGGGCGACTCTCTGCCGGCAACTGGGCGTTATCCAGGTTTCTTCGATGCGTGAGTTGATCGATGTGCTGGTCACGCTTCTGTTTTTCAAGCCGCTTCCGCAGGGGAGGAATGCCGTGCTCATTGGGGCGGGCGGTGGAAGCAGTGTTCTCATCACCGATACCTTTGAGAGAAGAGGCATCAAGGTCCCCCGGCTGCCTGATGATATTTACTGGCAGTTGAGGGAATTTACTCCGGCCGCGGGTAACATACTGCGAAATCCCCTTGATTATACCCAGGGTGTAGAGGATCCGAGGTATCACATGAAGATGGCTGACCTGGTATCCAACTGGGAAGCAGTTGATTTCGTAATCAAGTTCATTATTCCGACCAACGCCGTCCAACCCGGAATTCTAAGTCCCGCCACATCCGGGGTTATAGGCGAGTTCTTCACCTGGCGTGGATCATCGTCGAAGCCAATGGCCGTTGTAGTCGGCCCCGGTACCGTACCGGAAGAGAAGCAGTTCGTGGAAGAGCTCACCGGACAATGTATTAAGTCAGGGCTGCCGGTATTCAGTACATTTGAAGACGCCGCGCGGGCCATCGATGTGGTGCTCAGGCACTACGAAGAGAGAAACTCTAGAGCCACGGACCTCTAAAAGTGCTTTAAAAGGGCGGGCCGCAACTTAATCTCCTCCTAGTATAACGTCCCGTAAATAACCAGACTTACGCTGATATTGATTGTATACAAATACTCAGCTTTTTAAGGAACCTCTTGAGGCAAGTAATGACTTCGCCCGGTCTGGGGGTTTCCCCGGATTCAATTTTCCCCAGGACTGGGGAATTAAAAGGGGTTGATAAGGGTTACCTTAATTGATTGTATAGGTAACAGAAAGCTCGATTGTGATCAAAAGTAATATCAACCGAACTACTCCCGGATAGAATAACTTGCGCAT
>JAWOBX010000075.1:0-36275 GCA_046484125.1 Dehalococcoidia bacterium
CCCACACCAGCCGTTGAGACAACGGATTGGTACGCGGCGGAATATGACCTCCTCATGCCTGTTAAAAGCATAAACCACACCACTTATAAAGATGAGGAGGTAAGGGAGCTTAAATCATACGACCCCATGCCGGAAAAGGCGCATGAGGCCCCTGAACCCACCTCCAAGCCGGAACCTACCGAGACCCCGGAATGCAACACCTACTACTGGTTCGATGATACCACCGATGAGTGCGGGGAGAAGGAGTTCTGCGGAACTTACATGTACGAGGGACTGCAGACCTTTGAAACTCTCGAGGAATGCGAGGAGGCTCTCGCCGATCAAGAGACCCCCGAACCAACGGGAACTCCAGGATCAACGGAGACTCCCGAGCCAACGGTAACACCGATAATAGGAACCTCCTGGGTATACGAGGTAACCTATGAGGATGATGAGAAAAACGAATACAACACAGTGGATATGAACGCCAGCGTGACCGGGGAAGAAGTGCTGGATGGTATGGATACCTACGTTGTTGAGACGGAGATGCAGGGCACCGCTAAAAGGTGGTACTACTATCCCGATATGGATCTCTCCGTTCCTGTTGAGCTTTTCAGCTCAATAAACAACCGCAGCCTTGCCAATCATGAAATGCAGATGGAAGCATTCTCCCTGTACGCCGATTTTATGGGAGGCTTAGATATCGATGTAGCCAGGGAATATGACCACACTAACCGTCCCGTTGAGCTCTCCGATGGCGCCAGCTGGACATACGACACCATTATCGAGTTGCCCACTTTTGATTTCTATGAAGAATTGACCTGGGATGCCGAGGTAGTTGGAATCGAGGAGATTGAGGTACCAGCAGGAACCTACAATTGCTATCACGTTCAGTCTTCCGCGGCAGGGTCCACCAACCACTTCTGGTGGGATGTCGAGGGTGAGCTGCTATGCCCGGTAAAGTACACCTATAATCATGTCTTCATAGGTAACCAAACCTGCGCGCTAAAATCGTATACATCAGCGGAGTAAAGTAATCACAGAAATAACCACCTCGGAACCAGGCGCTAATCGCGTCTTGACCGAAATCGAAGCGAGGCGAGGCGAGCGGTGCTCGCCTCGCTCGTTTAATGACTCATGCTGGCATAGAGTCATAATTATTATGCAGAGTCAAAGGATTCAAGAGCGCTAACGGCCTCACTACCGCTATTAGGAGGCAGCCATTATGTCAAGTGAAAAAGACGGCGCCCTCTCGGGCTACCGGGTACTCGACCTGACGGACAGTAACGGAGCATATTGTGCCAAAGTGTTTGCGGACCTTGGCGCGGACGTTATCAAGATCGAGAAACCGGAGGGCGATCCGGGGAGAAGTATGCCCCCATTTCTGGGAGACTCCCCCCATCCCGAAAAAAGCCTGCACTTCCTTCACCGTAATTCAGGTAAGCGTGGAATCACCTTGAATCTCCAAACTGAACAGGGGAAGAGCCTGTTCCGCGAGCTTGTCACCAAAACCGATATCCTGATAGATAACTCTCATCCGGACTATATGCCAAACCTTGGTTTCGATTATTCGACACTGCAGGAAATCAATCCCGGGTTAATCTTCACCAGTATAACAGAGTTCGGTCATTCAGGCCCCTATCGAGACCGAAAGGGCTCTAACCTCGTCGATTTCGCCATGAGCGGCACGCTTATTACAAGCGGATACCCCGGTAAGACTCCCTGTACTATGCCTGGAACGCCCGCTTATGATGCGGCATCGATCCACGCAAATGTAGCCATACTGGCCGCGCTGTACATGCGCCCCGTAACTGGTAAAGGTCAATTCATAGAGATAACGGTACATGAAACATCCAGGATGGGCCTTTACCCGTGGATAATTCCCAACTATCACTACGCTGTCAATCCGGACACGCCCCCTCCAACACCGGAGGTGAGGATGGGAGCCTCCATTTATCCCGTATACCCGTGTAAAGACGGCTTTATCAGGGTCATCGCACTGACACCGCGCCAGTGGGATGCCCTGGTTCGTGTGCTGGGCAACCCGGAGGTACTTCAGACACCCGAGTGGAGGGACTTTCTTTATCGTATTGGTAATGCCAATGATCTCTATTTTTTAATGCTTGAGTTCACTGAGAAGTACACCATGCTCGAGCTATTCGAAGCCGGGAACCGCGAGGGGGTTCCCATCGCCCCGATACTGAAGGTAAATGATTTCTATCACAGTGCTCACACCAAAGCCAGGGAGTTCTTCATCGAGGTTGAGCATCCTGTATCAGGTAAAGCTGATTACCCGGGTCCGCCGTACAAATGGTCGGAGACACCGGCGACTATTCGGCGGCCGGCTCCCTGCCTCGGCGAACACAACGAGTCCATCTATTGCGATGAGCTCGGGCTGTCGAAAGATGACCTGATCGCTCTCAGGGGCTCCGGAGCGATTTAAAGGAGGAAATGATGTTACCACTGGAGAATGTCAGAGTACTGAGCTTTGGAACGGGCGGGGTTGTTCCCGATTTTGGAAAGATAATGGGAGAACTGGGTGCCGATGTTATCAAGATTGAATCAAAGGATAACCTGGATTTCATGCGCACTATAGGGCCGGATATAAACAATATAGCCGGATTCAATGAAGCGAATCGAAATAAGAGGAGCTTTGGTATAAGCCTTAAAAACGAGAGGGGAAAGGAGGTTGTAAGCCGGCTAATCAAGATCAGTGACGTTCTGGCCGAAAACTTCCGCGGCGGGGTGATGAGAAGCCTCGGACTGGACTACGAGGCCGTCCGGCAAATCAATCCCGAAATAATATACATCAGCAGCCAGGGGTTCGGGGCTGGCGGGCCTTACAGCGACTACCAGGCATATGGTCCCATGCTCTCCGCCGCCTCCGGTATGCTCTCCATATGGGCTCAGCCGGATGATCCCTACCCTGTAGGATCAAACGCTCCTATACCGGACCATATGGCCAGTAAGTACGTGGCCGTCGCTGCGATAGCGGCACTTGACTACAGGCGGCGTACCGGGAAAGGCCAGTATATTCACATGGCCCAGACCGAGGTGGCCGCCGGCATGATCGGTGAATACTATCTCGATTACACAATGAACCAGCGAGTTCCAGAGCCCGTCGGTAATCGCAGTCAGTATGCCGTTCCGAATGGATGCTATCGATGTCAGGGAGAAGATCAGTGGTGCGCTATAACCGTTTTCACTGATGAGGAGTGGCATAGTCTCTGCCATGCCATGGGCAATCCGGAACTGGCGGACGACCCGAGGTTCTCAGTTTTACTGGGACGGCTGAAACACGCGGAGGAAATCGATAACATGGTTGAAGACTGGACCTCGACACGCGAGCCCAAGGAGGTAATGGATACATTGCAATCCGCCGGGGTGGCGGCGGGAGTGGTTCAGCGAGCTCCCGATTCGATCGCGGACCCACAGCTTCATCACATGGGCGCGGTTGTGGAACTGGATCATCCGGTAGCAGGTAAAAGACTGTATCCGGGTATTCCCTTCCATATGTCAGATTGCGGGACCTTCCGGAGCATACCGCCCCCCCTGCTTGGACAACACACAGAGGAGATATGCCGCCAGACTCTCGATATGCCGGAGAATGAGATGCAAGAACTTTTCCAGGAAGGAATTCTGCAGAGGCCAGACAGTTAAACCATGGTTTATGTCTACAATGATTGTGGTATACAGCTCACGCCTTTTTCGAACCTTACAATTCACCTATTGACGTATTCTCGTTCAAGTGTCAAAATATCGATTAAAATAGGAGGATTACTTGTATTTTAATCCCGCGATAAGCAAGTGCAGAACAATGAGGAGTACAAAGCTACTGATACTATTTGCGTTTACCGCCCTTTTGCTGATATCACCGTTAATATACGCGTGCGGCAGCGAGGGAGAAACAGAAGGGACCAAACCTCAACAACCGGATGTAGAGATCATTATAGGTAATCTTACGGACAAAACCGGGGCGTCTGCAAACGCAATGAGCGTGATCGATATGGCACTAGCCGACGCGGTAAGGTATTATAACGAGAATAATAATATTCCGGGCGTCAAGCTGAAAGTGGTTGAGTATGATGGCAGATACGAGCCATCAAATGATATACCCGGTTACCAGTGGCTCAAAGACAGGGGCGCGGACCTGATCTACACCAACGTGCCCGCCACCCCGATAACCCTCAAACACAGGGTTAACAGTGAGAAGATGGTTCTCTTCACACCGGCTGCGAACCGGGAGACGATTACACCCCCGGGATATATCTTTGTCACCTCCACCCTGCCAGAGGATAACGCGTATACGCTCCTGAAGTGGCTCTCCGAGAATGACAGCGACTTCCCTGAAGACAGGCCCGCCAGAATCGGGGCAGCGGGCTGGTCAACTCCGTATAATGTCTCTCTTCATGTCGCTATGGAAGAATACGCCAACGTTCATTCCGAGCAATTCGAATGGAAGGGCAGTTACACAAATGACCTCGGATTCAACTGGCAATCCGAGGTTGAGGCCCTCAAAGACTGTGACTACATAATGCTGCCTATAGTGATGAATAATTTTGTCAAACAGTATCGGGAGGCAGGCTACACAGGCAAGTTTCTCGGTACCGGTGCCCATGTATCGTTTCTGGGACTGGTAACCGATGCCCGTCTCTGGGACAAATTCGACGGTTCGCTTTTCATTCTTCCGGCAGGATGGTGGAATGACGATAATGAAATGGTCAACCTGACAAAAGAGATACTACATGAATACCACCCCGATTCAGCGGAAAAAATAATGAGGGAGGGTGCTTCCTACATAGCCATCGACACTATTTATCAGATGCTCGATATAATCCGTGCCGCAGTGGAAGAAGTTGGACCACAGAACTTCGATTCCGAGGCGCTCTATAATGCCGCCAGGTCCTTTTCTCAAACCGTTGAAGGTGTGGAGAGAGCAAGATTCGGCGATAGCAAAAGAGCCTCCATCGACTACCTGGCTATCTACGAAGCCAGGGCTGCGGAGAAAGATTTGTTCCGTATGCATGAGGACTGGTATCCAGTGATACGCTCACTCGATTAACCGAGTTAACCTTTTGGAACAAGTGGTCGCTTCGGTGGACTGGCTAGTGCCCGGGCTTTTAATACTTCCCCGGGATCGGGGTATAACAGGATCGATCAGAGCTTTCCGGGATTAACGCGTTTGGGAGATTTAAATTTTATTAAGGAACCCCTTCAATAAAAGGTAACTTCGGTGGCTGGGGGGGTGCCCCCCGGCTTTAAAAGTCCTCCAGGATTGGGGGACTTAAGGGGGTTGATCAGAGGTTCCTTAACATGGAAAGGAGGGATGCGATATAGCTGACTTCTGAGCGAAAGAGAACAAAAGACTTGGAGACAGAAAACAGGTCGTTGAAGGAGGGAGAATTTTGAGAGTATCAAGTAAAACATGCGTCATGGTACTTACAGCTTTAATGCTGGTTATCTCGTCACTGGCTGTTGCCGGCTGCGATGGTAATAATGATAACGGCACTAACGGAAAAAAAACCGGGGCCCCGGATTCCATAACGATAACAATAGGCAACCTTACAGACGTAACCGGCCCGGCGGCTAACGCAATGTCTGTTATCGATATGGCTGTCGAGGACGTGGCCAGGTATTACAACGAGAATAACCTCATCCCGGGAGTCGAGTTGAAAGTGATCGAGTACGACACCCAGTACGACCCTTCCAGGTTCATACCCGGATACCAGTGGTTGAAAGAGAAGGGAGCGGACCTGATCTGGAATGCTCTTCCGCCAGGGGTAACCACACTCCAGTCAGAGGCTGATAAGGACCAGTTTCCAATATATACAGCTACCGCCAACGTCAAACCGGGTGAAATCGATGGTTCATACATATTCTGCCTGGCAGTGGCACCCACCTACGAAGCTTATACGCTCCTTAAATGGCTGGCAGAGAACGACCCGGATTTTCCCACTGACAGGCCTGCCAGAATTGGTGGGGCCGCGTGGAGTGACGCTTACAGCAACATCTGGTTCAAAGCTGCCAAGGATTATTGTGAGGCTCATCCCGACCAGTATGAATGGACCAAAGGTTATCTTACCGACATGAAGTTCGTATGGGACACCGAAGTTCATGGGCTGATGGATTCTGATTATGTGTATGTTCCAATCCCGCCTCAGACTTTCGTGAAATCCTACAGACAGGCAGGGGGCGAGGGGAAATTCATAAGCACCGAGCCCGGCGCGGCCTTCCTCGGGCTGATTGATAAGATGGGACTCTGGGAGGAATTCGATGGCAGTATTTATGTCCTTTCTACCAGCTGGTATAACGAAGAGGGGGAAATTGCCGAACTGATGAACCAGTTGCTGGAGGATTATCACTCACCTACAGAAGTCAATGATATACGGATTAACGGGTGTGGTTATCGCGCGGTTAAACAGGCTTTGATGATATGTGATATCATCAAAGATACCATTGACCGGGTTGGTATAGAGAACTTCAGCAGGGAAGAGCTCGTTAACACTTCCGTACAATGGTCATTTGATCTGGATGAAATCGAAAATTTCCAGAATTTCACCGAGACCAAACGCTTCTCACAAAACTACTACGGCATCTTCGAAGTCGTTGTGGATGAATCCAGGCAACCGTGGGAATACATGACCAGGGTCTCGGATCCGATATGGATTCCCCAGGTAACGCAGCCGTAAGCAGTGGACTCCGCCAGATTGACTAATAGAAATACCGCGCTTCGTGAGCGGGGCGAGCTTAAGCTCGCCCCGCTTTTTACCCGTTAAGGGCCCCTCTATTTCACCTTCTGAAGCAGGTCTTAAAACACAAACCATTTGCACCTTAAGGATGAGAACCGGTTGCTCAACTTTACAATTCGATGTTATAACTTTTCCCGAGGACAGGTCCAGAGAAATTATCACGCAACAATGTAATGAAGTATTAGAATGACTTTTTTCGCTATCATGCATAAGGTTGTTCCCAAGTATTGAGTGGAAAACAGTGGTTAATATGGGTATATGCCGAACCCCCGTTTTTGGGCACCTCAATTCCAGTTGCAGGAATTTAAAGCCAGTGTTAATATACCAACAGCATCAAGCCAGGGGAGGCACACTGATTGTCAGAAGCACATATCGATTTCGATTGGGATGACGACCATGTAATGCCGGAAATCGTCAATCCCGAAGTAGCATACCTGTTTCAAAGAACAATCGAGGTCACTCACAAGACGGTTAACCCTCGACCGGGGGAACGGGTACTGGATGTAGGCAGCGGCCGGGCTACAGACGGCGTAGAGTTGGGTAAAACAGGCGCTGAAATGGTAGGACTCGAACCCTCACACGTGATGATCTCGTACTCCCGAAACCATATAAGTGAAAACGGGAGCCACATGGAAGTAGTCCACGGCGTGGGAGAACATCTGCCTTTCAAATCACATTCGTTCGACAAAGTCTATTGCAAGGGCTCGCTTGACCACTTCGTCGATCCATCAGTGGCTATCAGCCAGATGAGTGAAGCAGTGAAACCCGCCGGCGAGGTCATAATAGCCATCGCCAATTTCGAAAGCCTCGGCTTCAAGCTCGGAAAGACGGTATGCTTCCTCAAGGAAAAACTCGGCTTCGGGGCGGTTGAGGGCAGAATGCCATGGGATATTCCCGAGGATCATACCTATCGTTTTCACTATTCCAACCTCAGACAAATGGTAAATGGCTCATTTAGAATCAAGCAGGCAAGAGGAGTTTCGTTATTGTTCGGGCTTCCATGGTGGGGGTCATTCTTAACCAGATGCCCACGCTTGGTTTCAAACGGTATCTTAAACGCTCTCGATGGATTCGCTCGATATTTTCCGTCAATAAGTGATGTGATAGTATTACGATGCGAGCCGAGAGCTCAATCCCCATCTGATTAGTACAGAGCCAATTAACGATAGAAAACCCGCAGTGTTCCGTCCGGGAAAAGCAAACACAGGGACGGTGGCAGGTTGGGGATGAGGCAGGAAGGTTTTCCTGAGTGAACGCACAGAATCAGATTTGACAGTTTGACATCCGCTGCTATGTCTACACCTTGACCAGCAACAGCGACCGGATGCCGTAAACACCTTCCACCTCAACCGACTCACTTATCTCCTCTTTATGGCTTCCCAGCAGTTTATCAACAGCCCTGGTTACCTCCGGCCAGTCATCGTATCCATAATCATGGAAACCAATTACGCCCCCTGAAACGAGGTGAGGCCAGATTAGGTGAAAATCGTTCAGCACATAGGCTTCCTGGTGACACCCATCGACAAAACCGAACACGAATCTCTGAGTTTGGTCGAAATGGACGATTTTTGAATCTTTCCTGATCGTTTCTACATTGCTAAAGTCCTTTACAGCATTACTGTAAACATCGTACATCGATTTTCCTTCAAGAAACGCTTCGTAAACTTCGGATGCAGTAATGCCGCTCCGGCTCATCGTCTGATCGAGAGCCGGCTCAAAGATATCAATGACATAAACCCGTTTGCCATAGCAGGCAGCAAATTCCGCCAGCTTGACTGTGCCGCCACCCATAAAAGCACCTATCTCAATGAGATCGCCATCCAGCTTGCAAATATCCCGTTCTTGAAGGAACGCAATGAGGTTTTCGTATCCAACGAAATCAGTGGGAGAGTTTACGGGATTCAAATCACGTCCGTGACCTTTTCCGGAGCTGCTCCTTCGAATTTACCCCATAACACCGAGGCCAGCTCGTTCTTTTCATCCAGATACGCGGATGCCGCTATTACAACAGCCGCGGAAACCCAGGTCAATTTTTCTTCGGGCCAGATCGTCTCTTCAGGTATCTTAATGCCGGTCCAGAAACTGCCCGCCTCATCCTCAAGTTCCAACGCCCAATCCAGTAACTGCCTGGCCCGTCCTTTTTCTCCAACACGTATCAAGGCCATCACCAGTTCACAAGTCTCAGCCACCGTTACCCACCAAGGTGATTCAACTACGCACTTACAGCCCTTCTTATCAATGACGAATTCATCCCATCTGTTGAGAAGGCGTTCCTTTCCCCCATCACCGTTCATCACTCCGGTGAGCACGGGGTAAAACCAGCTAACGGCGTAATCATAGTCGCTAAATCCAAAACAGTTGAAAAGCTCGGGGTGATCCGTTATAGCCCTCCCCAGTCTCGTGCTTGCCTCATCCCAGTCCGGCCTGTCGATTCCGAGCGTACTGGCAATCCTGATTCCGCACCGGAGGCTCAACCATATGCAGCTTGATGCCGCGGTTAAAGCCTCAGGCCAGACCCTGTTTTGAGCGTCAAGCCCCCAGTGAACCTCTCCGGTAGGCTGTTGCAAAGCGAGGACGAAGCTCAATGCCCTGTTCACCACCGGCCACATCTCTTCAAGCGCCATTCTATCGCCGGTCGCAAGATAATGGCACCATACACCAACAGCAACGTATGAGCTGTAATTGGTATCTTTTACCAGTTCCTGAGGCGAATCGTCACGGTAACTGTAATACCAGCTTCCATCCGAATTCTGCACTTTCTTCAGCCACTGGTAAGCTCTGTCTGCCTCCCGGTGCCAGCCGCACAAATCCAGTGCAATAGCGCACTCAGTGTGGTCCCACGGATCAGTTATACCACGTTCGTGCCACGGAATCGCTCCCGATGGCAGCTGCCTTGAACGGATGTATTCAGCGGACTCGTATATAAGCTCCTGGATATTAATGAGCATTGTTGTCAACCAGTATTACCATGGCTCTTGCGTGCATAAAAGACTATACTCTTGGCAAAGAAGTTGTTCAGCATATTGTCAATCATTCGGACGGGTTTGCTGTTGGTCTTCAGGTCCCAGACTAGGAATCTGTGATACAAAGAGGGGAAAAAGGCCTTTTCATTGTTCGCTCCCCACAGACACCGGGAGATCCAGTAAAAGGAATGCAAAGCGTGCTTGCGGCGGACAGCATATATATCCAGATTATTGTCAAGAAGCTTCGACCGAAGCTCCTTAGCCTTGTAGATTCTGATATGCCCCCCTGGATAGCTGTGGTACTCCTTTGATATTTTCCAGCAGATAGCTTCCGGGAAATAGGATGGCACGCTGACCGCGAGGATTCCATCATCCTTTAGTACACGTACTATTTCGTCGATACTACGCCGATCATCGGGGATGTGTTCCAGCACTTCAGAGCAGATTATTTTGTCGAATGTGCCATCCTTGAACGGCAGGTTAAGCACGCTTCCCGAGGTGAGCAACCATTTTCCCCTGTTCAATCCCTGCTCGTCAAGCTGCCACAGAACCATTCGGCCCTTAATAAGGCTGGTATGGTTTATATCGAGGCCACATACAAGGCATTCATTACGCTTACAGGCTTCCCAGCTATGCCGCCCCTCCCCACACCCGAGATCGAGCACCCTCTCACTATCTTTGATATCAAGGAGATCGTAGTCGACGGTCAGCATTCCAGTAACTCCTCATACACTTTTACCGTCTGCTCAGCGGCACGTCTCCAATTGAAATACTCCTCAACCCTTTTCCTGCCCGCCTCGCCCATTTTCTTTCTGAGGTGATCATCATCCAGCAGGTGCTTTATTGCCACCGCCAGAGCCTGCGCATCGGCCGGTGGTACCGATAGCCCCGTCTTGCTATCCTCTCCCATCACTTCAGGCAACGCCCCCGCCCGAGAGGCTATTACGGGGACACCGCACGCCATTGCCTCTGCGGCAGGGAATCCAAATCCTTCATACAGAGACGGCACTACCGCTACCTCTGAGGCCGAATAGCGAGCTACAAGCTCGTCATCATCAATTCTTCCGGTAAAAGTAACAACATCTTCCAGGCCATATTCCCTCACCATTTTCACATTCCTGCCCTCGGGCTCGGCGCAACCGACGATGGTCAGTTTAGGCTGAGTCCCATTACGAAGCATCTGGAGGGCCTGCAGAAGATAAATTGCACCTTTTATAGGAGAATCACCGCTATTGACAGTGATAATACTGTGAGGCTCCTTCTTCACATCCATATTGGGCTTGAACAAGTTGCCATCGGTCCCGTTATGCACAACTCTGATCTTCTCAGCAGGCACCCGGAAAGCCCTCTCAATATCTATCGCCGAACTGTGTGAGACCGTGATCACGCGATCCATTCGCCTCGAAAGAAACCCCTGCATACCCAGGAACGAATACCAGAGCTTTAACCGGAACCGGCGCCGCCAGTTAGGCGCGGCCGCTATATCGGTATCCCGGTCAACAGTAATTGGGTGATGTATGGTTGCCACCACGGGGACCCTTAAAAATCGCTTCATTAAAAGCATGCCGTATCCCAGGCCCTGGTTATCGTGTATAATATCGAACTTGTGGTGCCTCTGAAGTTCGCGAAGCTTCATGAAAGCTCTGACACTGAATGTGAATGGTTCGGGGAACAAGCCGAGACAGACAGCACCATATTCGTATATGTTGAGCGGAGTCGGTTTGCGCGGTAAGTTTTTGGGAAAGCGCGTATCAAGGTCGTAAAGGGTAAGGCTGCTGACCTTGTGCAGAGTCACCCCTTTTTCAACAACCGGGTACGGCGGTCCCGATATAACATGTACTTCATGCCCCAAACTTGCCAGCTCGCGAGAGAGGTAATAAATATAGACACCCTGCCCTCCGCAATTCGGCTTCCCTCTGTAGCAAAGAAGACATATTTTCATAGCCAGAGAACTCAATCGACCCTTCAGATATAATTGCTCCGAAGGGCCGTAGCTGACGGCAGTATAACCGAAAGCGCACGTTTTGTCAAGCGACTTTGCACAAGTAGTGCATAATATCAAGGGCGTAATGAACTATTTGTCTGGATATCAAGCTAATATCGAATATATTGCGTCAATATATTCGGCTACCCTTGACAATTTGTTACCTGCGGTGTTAGAATCTCGCCGAATAGAGCAGTAATCGGATTTCGACCCGCCGCCAGCAGACAGATTGAAGTCGGAGGTAAAAGGAGTTATCTATGGCAGGAATCATATCTTACGGAGCATATATCCCCTGGCACCGAATGGAGCGCCAGCAGTGCGTCAACGCCTGGGGGGGATTCGGAATACCCGGTGAGAAAGCGGTAGCCTATTTTGACGAAGACAGCGCAACCATGGCCGTTGAAGCAGCCAGGGATTGCCTTGGAGATCTGGACAGCCGTGCTATAGATGGATTGTTTTTCGCCACCACCACCTCTCCCTACAAAGAAAAACAGTGCGCTGCTATCATGGCTATCGCACTGGATATGCGCCGTGATGTCCGAACGATAGATGTAAACACATCTCTTAGAGCGGGGGCAAGCGCTTTTGGGATGGCCCTGGATTCCATCGACTCAGGTTCAGCCAGCAGCGTCATGGTTACCTCAGCTGATATGAGAACGGCAGCACCTGCCGGCATGACAGAGCAGGGGCTTGGCGACGGCGCTGGAGCCGTTTTGCTGGGCAAAGACAATATCATTGCCGAGATCAAGGGCTCCTACTCCATAACCGACGAGCTGGCAGGGGCATGGAGGGCCGCCAACGACGATTATCTCCGTACCTGGGAAGACCGCATGATACTGGATGAGGGTTACTCCAAAGTAATACCGGAAGCTCTAACCGGCATAATGAAGAAATACGGGCTTGAGCCAAAGGATTTTACCAAAGTGGTTTTCGACAGTCCGGTTGATGGCAGGCGGCACAGTAAGGCGGCGGTAGCAGCCGGGTTCGATCCATCGCAGGTTCAAGATCCGTTCACTCTCTTCCTGAATGTAGGTATCACCGGTTGCGCTCAGCCCCTGATGATGCTGGCCAGCGCGCTGGAAGAGGCGAAACCCGGAGATAGAATCCTTTTCGCCGGGAGTGGAGATGGGGTAGATGCTTTTATTCTGGAGGTGACGGAGAATATCGAGACGCTTCCTCCACGCAGGGGTATTAAAGGCCATCTCGCCTCCAAGAAAATAATGGAAAAGTATAACAGCTACTTGATCTGGAGGAACATTGTTCCCCAGGAGGAAGCCAGAAGGCCTACCAAAACCCCGGCCCGACTGTCAGCAATCTGGCGGGAACGATATCAGCAACTGGGTATGTGGGGAATCAAGTGCAGGCAATGCGGCACTCCCCAGTATGATGACGGCGCGGCAGCAACCACTCCAGTTCGAGTATGCGGGGTGTGCGGGGCAAAGGACGATTTCGACGATTACAATTTCTCCAGAAAGAGAGCCAGAATCTTCAGCTACACTCATGATAACCTGGCTCCTGTCGCTGACCCACCGGCCTCAGTCGTTCTGGTGGATTTCGATGGCGGTGGCCGGGCATTCTTCGACCTCACCGATCGAGACCCCGGCGAGGTCCAGGTAGGATCCGAAGTTGAAATGACTTTCCGGAGAATGCAGATAAACCGGGGACTCAGCATCTATCACTGGAAAGCAAGACCAGTACGGTAAAGGAGGAAGTAAATGCCAGGGAGCATTAAAGATAAAGTCGCCATTGTGGGAATGGGCTGCACCAGATTCGGCGAACTCTGGGATAAAGGCCCCACCGACCTGATTGTGGAGCCGATAAACGAAGCCCTTGAGGATGCCGGTCTGGAAATGAAAGATATCCAGGCAGTATGGGCGGGTACTCTCTTCAGTGGAAACGGAGGGCGAACGGTGAGCGAAGCCCTCAGGCTGCCGTACCTGCCGGTTACCAGGGTTGAAAACGCGTGCGGCTCCGGGCATGAGGCGATCAGGGGCGCTTCATATGCCGTAGCGGCGGGCATTTACGATGTCGCCCTTGCCGTCGGCTTTGAAAAGCTCAAAGATGAGGGTATGAGCGGCCTGCCCGGTATGCAGAACAGGGTAGGTACTCACTACGAATCAACCATGCCGGGAGTTTTCGCCATGATGGCCACCCGCTACTTCAGCCGATATGAGCTGACTCCCGAGGAAGGTAAAACCATGCTGGGGAGAATTTCGGTTAAGAGCCACTATAACGGCTCATTGAACCCCAAGGCACATCTCAGGCGACAGATCACCCTAGAGCAGGTGCTCAACGCACCGATCATAGCATGGCCGCTCGGACTCTTCGACTGTTGCGGTGTATCCGATGGCGGCGCCGCCGCTATTATCGTCCGATCGGATATGGCCAGGAGCTTTAAGGATAACCCGGTCTACGTAAAGGCCCTTCAGATCTCGGCCACACCCAGTTCGGGCAGACTCGTTCAGGACTTCGACTACACGCACGTGGAGGAGGCTTTCCGCGCAGGCTCCGCCGCTTATGAGGAGGCCGGCATCACCAATCCGCGGGAGGAGATAAGCATGGCAGAGGTCCATGATTGTTTCTCGATCACCGAAGCCGTCACAATGGAGGACCTCCAGTTCAGCCCCAGAGGTAAAGTAAAGGAGGATATAGAGGGCGGAACGTTCCAGCTTGATGGGTCTCTGCCGGTTCAGCCTGACGGTGGACTCAAATGCTTCGGGCATCCCATAGGAGCCTCCGGCATACGGATGCTCTACGAGCCGTATCTTCACTTCCAGGGAAGGGCGGGGGAACGCCAGACGAAGGACCCCAAGATGGCCCTGGCCCATAACATGGGCAATGAACCATACGCACCGGTCGTCAGTGTCTGTATTATCGGCTTGTAGTGAAAAAACCCGGGGAACACTATTAAAGGGAGCCCGGACGGGGCTCCCTTTTTTCGCTCAGTCCACTCAACGCTGGACGATTTCTATTTATACGGCACACCGAGCCGGGCCAACTCATCTTTGGCACGTAACATCGTCGCTTCATAATCCGGCCAGGGCTTAACCGTTCGCGGATCGTACATTTCGGGGAAAAGTACCACTGGAGGCATCTCTTTCGGAGTTGTATCATCCACGTGAACCATAATTCTCTCGACCAGTTCATTTACTTTCTGGGGCTCCATTCCGGCACAGACATCCATCGCCTCACCGATCAAACGGGCATCCAAACCGCTCCCGCCGGCAATCCAGCAATAGGACATGCCGCTGGCAGCCGACTGGATCCCCATTGCCGCGCCATGTATCACCTGATTTTCCGTCTTGTAAGCCTCCACTGCGCTCACTGCGATGCCTCCCACTGCAACCCTGATATTTCTCTCAGCAGCCCTGGCCGCGGCACTGTACGCCCAGTAAGAGGGTCGAGTTGAAATCCTGCCATCCAGATGACTGGTGAACAGACTGCACAGCGGACCTTGCGCATAGGCGAGCTGGCCAAGCATATTCGCCACCAGGCCAACAGCGGCATCCGCCGCATCCCGGCAAAGTCCACCCATCAGCGACATCGCGCTCTGCCAGGGGACGATGCCCCGATCCTGGCAAAATTTTGCCAGGATCAACCGCGCCCAGTCGATTTTCTGCTCCGGGATGATATGTACCCCGATCTGGGTGTTACGCGGCTCTCGCAGTCCGGGGGCTATCATGGCCATCGTACCTCCAATTGTACTCACCGTAGCAAGCAACCCGCAATGCATGTCGGGCCGGTCGGCCCGCCGAAGCGCTTCCTTTATCGACTGCTGTTCCCACTGACCCACGTAGATTTCACTGAGAGTCCCCGCCTTGGGTTCGATATCCCCCAGCTTTGCCAGCCCCGGACAGATGCCCATAGCCTTAATGGCTTCCTCCTGTGCATAAGACTGCACCATCTCGGTAAACCATTCCGCTTCGGCTACACCGGCTCCACCGGCATATAGCACAGGAGGACGTGTGTCAGCGCCGGTACGGTACTCAACTGTGCATTCATCCTTTCCTTTACCGAAGGTGTGTTTGCCCGGATTGGCCCGGTATTCACCAGCTATCTCCTCGATTTCCTCCCTGGTAAACTCGACCACCCGTTCAGTATCCATGTGATAAAGGCCCACATCCGCCAGAAGCTCGACGCCGGCTTTGAATACAGCATCAGCGGTGGCATCATCCACCACCACCTCTTCCCGATTGTACTTGATTTCATATTTGGTCACCAGTTCACGAATCCTGGAGGAGAACTTCATGTCAAACTCATCGGCCTTCATAACCGGTCCGGTAAGCGACCGTTTCTGGAATTCCATTATCGGGATCATAGCATACCCCCCTTTCCTTCTTAGCTTCAATATTTCGAAGAGCCGTAATATCAGTGTTTTTAAACTATGCTGGATTTACTACTGTTTGTCAACGGGAACGTTGCAGAGTGTATTAATGAAATTGCTGTCGGCCGCAGAATTTTTTGAATTTGGAAGTACCGGCATATGCATGATCAACGTCGACAGAATAACGGTTGCATAAAAGGGATTCCCGTCGTAGGAAACCGGAATCTCTTGACCGGGCACGGACCGTTCCCCGGCAAGTCCTTTTTTTCTATCCCAGTCCCATCGCGGTAAAGAACTGGGATATCCTGTCCTTCATCTCATCCATGGTGGTGTATCGCCGGTCGAACTGGTCAACGCCGATAACGAGGAACGGCACCCCCAGTTCACGGCACTTGTCGCGCATAATGCTTATACTCGCCGATCCGTCCTTGTGTCCCATGTGTCCGGGTAATATTACACAGTCGATCTTGAAGTCGGTAACAAGTCTTGTGATGTCCCCTAGGAATCCGTCGACAGTTCCGCGCGCCTGGCGGACCATCGGAGGGTCCATGAGATTGCGCCTGGCCAAACCACGGAATATCGACTCTTCAGTCGAAGTGTCGATAGTCGTGTAAGGAGCGTAGCCAAACATGCACTCAACGACGGAGACCCCCCACTCATCCTGCATCCATTGGGCAAGCTCGGAAAACCAGATGGCCTGCACATCGAACCAGAGCACCCTGATCTTTTGGTTGGGGACTTCCGGATCGTTCTCCTTTATTCTCCTTTCCGCGTCCGCGATCAGGTCCTTAAACCACCGGGTATGGGCCGGATTGCCGGCGCCCGCCGTATAGACCAGGGTAAAAGGGGCCATGGCCAGAACGTGCCCATGGGGACAAGGCACAGCCCTTCGGAGCTCGTTGTACTCCGCCCACAGGATATACTGCTCGTTGGTTATCTCCACTACCTTGCGAAGCCGGTCAAGATCGAGAGTCCTGCCGGTTTGCTCCGTTAGAAAAGCCACCATGCGCCGGAGTTCATCCGCGAAGTAATCGATACTGCGTTCATCGTTGTAGTACGGCGGGTCGGGTGTGAAAACCGGAATTCCCTTCCAGTACCTGTGATTACGCATGGCCTCATGGAGACCGACCACGCCATCGCACGGTTCGCTGAGCGGGATTATCATGGTTGGTTTCGGGAGGACTCCCGCGTCGAGATAGTACAGCGCCAGTCTCAGTAAAGTGCACACATCCGATGCAACAGGTAAATGATCCACCCCTTCCAGATCCTCCATCATGTGAGGGTTCTCACCTCCGCCTCCGAATGACTGCGCGATAGCCATGTACCAGTGGATATCCATCGCGGTGAAAATCTCCGGAGCGTTGGTGAAGTAAGTGGCCGCCAGCGGCTTGCCCTGCTCGACACACTCAACCGTCTTATAATGCTGGTGGAGCACGTTCTTAACCAGGGGAAGATGTACCGGGTTCATGGGCATGGGTGTGCTCTCAAGGAGCCGCCTGATCCCCTCATAGTTCGCGATTTCCTCTCTTACGCGTTCCAGCCCCATGTTATCCTGCGGATCCATGTCGTGCCTCCCCTATCATCTCCAGTAGCGCCTGGACCCGTGTTTTCAACTGGCCTACCCCGCTCAAGAGGTATTCTCTGTCCAGCATCAGCAGCGGGATTGCCCAATCCCTGAAATCGTTGTAGGAAGTGAACTGCTCAAACCCCCAGAAATCGCAAAAGGCGAGGCGTTCGAGGATCACGGCATCTACATGGAATTCTCTGATCATGTCCTGTACGTATTTCGCCCGGTGTTCGTATTCCCCGAAAACGCGCGGGCATGACGGTCGTTCCATGATATAATACCGCGCCAGTGCCGTGAGCGGGTCAGACGCGGTCTCGTCAACGTCTTTCCAGAACATCCTCGAGCCAAAGCAAAGCGAGTCGGTAACGATCAGGCCGCCCTGACCTTCGATGACCTCCAGATAGGCCGGGTTATCCAGTTCGCCGCCTATAACCATCAGCCGCGCCCGGTATTCCGTAATGCCCTCTGCTCCGCGGAGCTCGGCCAGCAATTCCCGCAGCAATGAATTGTAGCGGTCAACAGGCATGGCCGTACCGGCCACGGTGACGGCCAGTATTTCCGCCCCGGTGATCGGTGGAGCCTCCCGTTTTCTCAGATCGTAGAGCTCCCGTTGCAGCAGGCGGGTTTCGTTCTGCAGTTTGATCGCCCCCCACAACCCCTCATCGGTGATCGCCACCCCGAAGTGTGCCTCCAGCCCCTCCTTGAGATTGACCAGTTCCTCCCGCAACCAGTCCACCTGCGGCTCGCCGGCTTTACGGGGCAGGCTCATGAGAGCCACAAACGGGGTGTCCATCCGGCGGATCCAGTGGTCATACACTCGGCGCACGTTATCACAACTGTTGGGCACGATAATGCCATCGAGGAAGTCCATCTCGCCTCTGAGTGCCATGTTGAACGTATGGCGCACGAAACTGCAGTTTATACTGCTGAAGCAGGCATCGGAAAGCTCCGTTCCGGTGCTGCCGGTACCACGCACCCGGAACGGCAGAAGGCCCGCCGCCACGATGATTTCCTGCGGAAACGAAGAGCAAAAATAACCTGCGATACGGCCTCCCCCCTCCCGCCAGCGTTCCACCTCGGGATTACCGATGTTCTGCGTCACCGCCATCAGTTTATCCAGTATCTTGGACTTGACTCTGGCTTCCAAATTGTTTCTCCTTTCTGTCCAGCGTTTTCTATCCCAGTCCCATCGCGTTAAAGAACTGGGATATCCTGGTCTTTACCTCATCCGGTGTCATGTACCGCTTATCAAACTGATCCATACCGATATGAAGGAAAGGCACATCCAGTTCCCGGCACTTCTCCCTCATAAGGCTGACACTGGCCGCTCCATCCTTATGTCCAATGTGTCCCGGCCAGATGACACAATCTATCCTGTGATCCTTTACAATCCGGTCGATATCGCTCAGGAAGTTATCGGCGTATCCCCGGGCCTGCCTGACCATCGGCGGATCCATCAATACCCGCTTGGCAAATCCCTTAAAAATGGTATCTTCATCCCTGGTATCAATGAGTGAGTACGGGCAGTAACTGACCATATCCATCACAATTATCGCCCCCCATTCCTGCTCCAGCCACCCGTACAGTTCATCAAACCATACCGGCGGTATATCGAACCAGAGCAGTCGAATTCTCTGGTCGGGAACCTCGGGGCGATTTTCCTGAACACGCATCTCCGCGTCGGCTACCAGGGCCCGGAACCAGTCGGTAATCTCAGGCCTTCCACCGCCTTCGAAGTTGGTCTGGCTGAAACACTGCATGCTCATGGCATAGCTGTGTGGACAGGGAACAGCTCTTTTCAATTCTGTATGCTCATGCCACAGGGCATACTGTTTGTTGGACTCATTGACAACCTCCCTCAGGCGGTCCAGGTCAAATTTCTTCCCAGTGTGCCCGACCAGAAAATCGACCATACCTCTGATTTCCCCGGCGAAGTAGGCAAGGCTGTCATCATCATCCCAGTAGATTGAATCCGGCGCCCAGGAAGGAACATCACGCCAATCCGGATGAGTCCGAATCGCTTCATGAACGCCGACGATACCATCACATGGTTCTGTTATGCCGAGATAAACAGTGGGCTTGGGTACGAGTCCCGCATCGAGATAATGGAGGGCCAGCCGGATCAAGGTGCAAACATCGGAAGAAACCGGCATAGAATCCAGAGCCTCCAGGTCCTCCATCATATGTGGATTGGGGAGGCCTCCGGCGAATGATTGCTTGAACAGGAAATACCAGTGGAGATCCATGGCGGTGAATATCTCCGCCGGATTGGTAAAGCAACTGGCCGCGAACGGCTCGCCCGTCTCCACACATTCGATTGTTCGCTCCGCCTGCCTTATCATATTCCGCATGGTGGGAATGTAGAGATGTCCCATCTCTCCCGGGTCCGGCTCCATCATATCCACAATTGAACTATAAATAGAAACATCCTCACGTGTTCGTTCCAGACTGCGTTCGGTTTTCTTGTCCATTCCTATCCCCCCAGCGTCTCGACGAATGCCTGAGCTCGTGTTCTCAACTGTCCCACCGCGCTCAGGATGTACTCTCTATCCAGTACCACAAACGGGACTCCCCATTCCTTCAAATCATTGACGATAGGGAATTGCTCAAATCCCCAGACGTCGCAGAAGGTCAAACGCTCGAAAATCACGCCATCAACCCTGAAATCGGCGATCATCCGCCGTATGAAATCGGCTCGTTTCTCGTGCAATCCAAACGTCCGGGGGCAAGAGGGGCGGTCAACCACATAATACTGTGCCAAAGCCATCAGTGGATCTTCCGCCCCCTCCTCCACATCCACCCAGAAGTCCCGTGAGCCGAAACACATCGAATCGGTCACTATCAGGCCGCCCTGGCTTTCTATCACCTCCAGGTATCGCGGGTCGTCAAGTATACCCCCCACAATCATCAGTCGGGCGCGATAATCCTTAATTCCATCAGCCAGGTTCAGTTCCTCAAGCAATTCACCTGCCAGTTGATTGAAACGGTTTTTGGGCATGGCAGTACTGGCCACAGTGGCAGCAAGCGATTGAGCACCGGTGATCGGCGGATTGCCACTCTTTCTCAATTCGTACAATTTACGTAAAAGCCGACGAGTTTCATTATGAAGCTTTATTGCCTCTCGCAATTTATCATCCGTGATTTTTTCCTTGAAGTGAGTCTCCATTTGCGCTCTGAGTCTGACGAGTTCTCTGTAGAAAAACTCCACCTGTGACTGCTCCGCTTTCTTGGGAAAAGACATGAAATGCTCAAACGGGGTATCCATGGTGCGAATCCAGTGGTCGTAGATACGCCGGACGTTATCGCAACTGTTGAACATGGTCAATCCATCGATAAAGTCGAGCTCACCTTTGATTGCCATATTGAAGGCATGCCGGGCGAAGGTGCAATTGATGCTGCTAAAATAGGCATCAGCCAGCTCGGTTCCCTCGCTACCGGTTCCCCGGATACGGAACGGCATCATCCCCGCGGCGGTGATGATCTCCTCCGGCATTGCCGAGCAGAAGTATCCCATCACCTTTCCGCCCCGCTCCTTCCATTCACCGATCTCTTCATTGGCGAGCGTTTCAGCCGCAGCGGCAAGTTGCTCAAATGATTTCGATTCCAAACCTGTTTCCATATTATTTTTCCCTCGCTAATCGGATGCCGTTATCAGAGCCCTTTCCTTATTTCATCCAGCCACCGCCTGCTCTCCGGGGCCATTTTGAAAAACGCCTCAAGCTTTTCACAGGGATACTCAGAGCAATGCGCACAGTTCAGCAAACCCCTTTCCATGGCACACTTTCGGATATCGCACATACCACAATAGAAGAATAGTGGGCCATCGGAAGCACAGCCCATGCAGTTGATCACCTCGGGTTGCATCTCAACCCCGAACTTGGCTGACCATTCCCTGGCAACCTCCGCACGTTTAGCTTCGTCGGAATCTCGAGTGGCGATGAATGCCCCGCATTCACCACAATTGACACCGCAATAGGCAATCATAAACACCTCCTTAACTAAATCCGCCGGAGAGAATCCTGCGTCCGATTGATAACGTTGCGTATCTCAGCCACCAGTGACTCGGTTTCGTCCGCAGAGATATGCGGCCAGGGACGGCCCAGGCCCATATCTGATGCAATTACCTTATAGCAATTATAACTCTCCCCACAACCCCCATTTCCACCCGGATGCCACGCGGTCCCGGTGGCATAGAAATTCTTAACAGGCGTTCTGTTATTGGCCAGCTCCGGGATAGGCCGGTTCTCCGAAAGCTGGAAAACGGAACGGTCCAGCATCCCGGCGTTTCCGTGGGGGGCCAGGTTCTTCATGCGCATATTGTCATAAGGGGTATTGCTGTCGATTCCTATCAAATTATCCTCGGTCATGTTGGTAGCATATTGTTGCCAGACACTCATCATATCATCGACATACCGCTTCTTGATCTCCAGCCATTGCGCTTCGGTATAAGCGCTGGCGGGCGGCGACTGCATCTCGTTCTGGGCCACGTGCTTGCCTGGAGGAGCGAAGGAGGGATCAACAAGGCTGTGACAGCACACCACCGGGCTGAAGTCATCCAGCGGAGGAAGCTTCCTCAGGTTCATCCAGCGGCACTCATTGGCGATGTGTTCTGGATCGGCATCCTTTCCGAGACCCAGCCAGAACGTCTCGCGGATATCGGGATTGAAAGCTTCGGCTTTGTATATCGGAGGTTCGTGAAGGGCAAAGCTGCACCACATCAGGCAGGCAATATGCGTGCATGAGAGAAGTTCAATTCGGCGCAAAACCTTTTCAGGAAAATGTTCCCGGCCGATCATATCGAATACCACCTGCTCCGGACTCAGTCCCGCGGCTACTACCAGTTTCCTGGCGCTGATTTCGGAACCATCCACAAGGCGAACGCCGGTCGCCGTGCCATTTTCGATGATTACATTTTGAACCTCCGCGTGCGTGAAGAACTTGCATCCCTGTTGAGTAAGTATTTGATGTGCCGCGTGAGCGATCTGGTGTGTGCCGCCCCTGTTAAAACCGAGAACCGGAAGCTGCGCGCACAGCGCAACCGCCTCCATACCCATTCCCGGATCGTTGACATCGGTCGCCGCAGAGACGACGAACCGCGCGTGGCAGTATTGCAGTTCCTGGCTTTCCCACATCTCCCGTATCTGTCGGAGCGGGGAAGATTTCATCGTCAGCGAATCCGGTACCAGATCAGCTTCCATCAGCTTGCCAAAGACACTCATCTGCCTTTCGCCGAACTCCGGGTCAAAGGTCTGTTCCGTAGGATAGTAGAACTGATCCACCATAACCCGGTAGAATTCGTCACTGTGGAAGGCGTTGATCAGTCTGAGGTAGCCCTCCGCATCCCGCTCAGAGAAACGGGCGATCTCTCTGGCGGTGCGCTCCTGTGTCGGGTCGTGCTTCATGCTGTAGATAGCGAGGCAGGTGTCGTTGTCGGCAAAAGCGGCGCCATCAGCGCAAAGGTATTGCTCCCATTGAGCCCCATAATCCCAGAATTCAGGAAAATCACGATAGATGGGAACGTAGTAGATCGGCAAGATAATGTTGGCGTGGGTGTTGCCACGGAACCCGGGCGCCGATATCTCCTCGGTGGCCAGGCATCCACCGATTTCATGCCGGCGTTCAAAGATGCCGACGCTCATTCCACCGTATTTGGTGAGATACATGGCAAGGAAAAGCGCTTTGGTTCCGCCGCCGATGATTACCGCGTCAAATGATTCGTCGGGCATAGCAGCCTCCTTGAATCCGGGATAATGCGTATCGGAAAACTCGCAACCTCACCCCTTTTCTCCCTATCTATTTATGCCGCTTGTTTGTTTCGCTTAAGCCGCTATCTTTGATTTTTAGATCATATGGAATAAGCTCAGGATTCTTTTGGAATGAAACACACCCCTTAGTCCCCTCTCAAGAGGAGATTTTTTAAGATTACTCAATATTGTCCCCTCTCGAGAGGGGTGGCCGAAGGCCGGGGTGTGTTTGTTCATAAAACCATTTCAGGCTCTGTTTTTCAGCTTGTTATCGATGAAGGCCTCGAGCTTGGCCAGGATTTCGTTGACGATCACCCATTCGCCGAAGCTGATCTCCCGGGCATACTGTGATACGTACTCACGGGCGTATTCTTCATAGCCTTCGGCGGCTGTTTTCCCTCTATCGGTGAGATTCAACTTGACCCTTCTTCCATCACGCTTTGATCGGGTCTTTTCCAGATATCCGCGTTCCACCAGCCGGTTGACCACTGGTGAAACAGTTCCCTTGGTGAGCCCCAGTTGCTGGGAGAGTTCGGTTACGGTAATGTCCGGATAATTGCCGACAGTATGGATAACCTGTATATTCGCCAGGGGAAGGCTTTCGCCTGTTCCGAATTCACTCGGGGTCTGGCTCATCCGGGCAATCTTGTTTATCAGCCGCTGAAAACGGGCTGCCGTATGAAATCTTACCGCCTGGCTTTCCTCAGGTGACTGGCCGAACATGATGGTAAGATAGTAAGGTAACCAAACTATTTTGTCAAGGGTTCCAAAGGATGAAAGAGGGTAAAAGTATGGCGCTAGCTCTTTTTGATCCGGTCGACGGTAATTTGCATCTGGTCGATCAGCGAATCCGGCTCTTCCTTCCCGGGTTCCTCCCACGGCTTACCCAACCCAAGATCTGTGGCTACTATCTTGTAGCAATTATAAGCTTCAGCGGAACTGGCATTTGCTCCCGGATGCCACGAGGCACCCGTCGCATAGAGGTTTTCCACGGGTGTGCGGTGGTTGGCCAGCTCCGGTATTGGCCGGTTCTCGTTGCGCTGATACGGTGTGCAGTCGATTATGGCATTACTTCCATCAGGGGCCAGGTTCTTCATGCGAAGGTTGTCACAGGGGGTATTTGCGTGAACACCGATGATATTATCCCAGGTCATGTTCGGAGCATGCTTCTGCCACAGGTGGATCAACTCATGTAAATACCGTTCCCGTACTTGACCCCATTCAGCCTGTGTATAGGCTCGGGCCGGCGGGCCGAGTTGCTCGTGTACCGCGACGTGTTTTCCTTCAGGCGCATAGGTGGGATCCGCGACACTGTGGCACCAGATAACCGGATTGTAGTCCTCCACCGGTGGCCACTGGCCAATTCTGCGCCAGTAGCATTCCCTGCTAACGTGTCCGGGGTCTGCATCTTCGGCGATTCCAAGCCAGAAACACCGGTCCACATCTGGATTGAATCCGGCGGCTTCGTACTTTGGAGCCTCATGAAGGGCGAAAACATAATCCATGTAGCAGGCAAAACCGGTTTCTATCAAATTAACGCGCCTGGCTATTCGGTCACTCAGGTATTCCCTGCCGATTAAGTCAAAACAAAGCTGCATTGGATTCAGGGTACTTACCACCAGTTTCCGGGCACCTATCTGACTGCCATCCTTGAGCTGAATCCCTCTGGCAGTGCCATTTTCTATGACCACTTTATCCACATCCGAATGGGTGAAAAACCTGCAGCCCATACCGGTAAGCATCTGATAGGCGGCGTGAGCTATCTGGTGAGTACCTCCCCTGGCAAATCCCAGTGTCGGCATCGTCGCCGCTATCCCGAACGAGTTGGCACCGGTTCCCGTCTCATTGACATCCATCACGCTGGTAAGAGCGAAACGCACCATACAATATTGTAACTCCGGACTTTCCCATAACTCACGGGCGGCACGAAGCTGGCTGGCAGCGAGGACAAGGGAATCAGGCTCAAATCCGGCCTGAACCAGTTCCCCGTATACGGCCATCTGCCGTTCAAGCACCTCGGGCATGGCACGAAATTCGGCCGGATTGAAAAGGTTATCGATTTGGACCCGTTGAACCGCATCGCTTTGCCATAGCCTCCAGAGATTGAGCCAATTTTCTGCGTCTTTTTGTGAGAAGCGAGCGATCTCGGTAGCGCTACGTTCCTGTGAAGGGTCATATTTCTGGCTGTAGATAACCAGGCAATTCCCTTCTTTTCTGAAAGATGCGCCATCCGCGGCGGGGTATTGATTTATCTGAGCACCATAGTCCCAGAATTCAGGGAAGTCACGCCAGAGGGGGGCATAATACCAGGGAAGAATGATGTTGGCATGGGTATTGCCTCTAAACCCGCCAGCCGCCACTTCTTCGGTACAGAGGCATCCACCGATTTCGTGGCGGCGCTCGAAGATACCTACAGTCATGCCCGCGTATCCGGCAAGATACATGGCAAGAAAGAGCGCTTTAGTCCCGCCGCCAATGATTACGGCATCAAATGTTTCGTCGGGCATTTGCCATATCAATACGCAGGGGCGGTTCGCGCACCGCCCCTACCTATCACCGCCCCTGGTAGTTGGGTTTGCGTTTTTCCTTGAAGGCCTTCATGCCTTCCTTGGAATCCTCGCTGGCGAACACCGGCCAGCCAATCTCATCCTGTTTCGGCATGGCTTCTTTTTCAGGTAGAAACTCAAGTTCGCGCAATGACTTGGTAATAGCCTTTATCGAAAGGGGAGCGTTTTCGCAAAGCTCCTCCGCCATCTTCATGGCCTGTTCAAGTGCCTTACCCTTGGGAACCACCCTGTTGATGAGTCCCCATTCAAGCGCTTCCTGTGCGGTAATCCTGCGACCCAGCAGCAGTATCTCAGCCGCCCGGCAGTATGGAATCTGCCGGCGCAACCTGACTGTCGTACCACCCATCGGATAGAGTCCGCGCGTCACTTCGGTAACGCCGAATACCGCGTCCTCAGCCCCGATACGAAGATCCGTGCCCTGCAGTATCTCGGTTCCACCGGCGAGGGCATAACCCTCCACCGCCAGGATGATAGGCTTATCGGGCTGATCTTCTCTCAATAATGCCTGCCAGTGCAGGTTGGGAATCTCCTGCATAAGCCGTTGTATTTCTTCAGTGTCATCACCCGGATCCACACCGGCTTTGAGATCCATACCGGAACAAAACGTATCGCCCTTGCCCGTCAGTACAGCACAGTACAGGTCGTCGTCCTCATCCAGCCGGCGCCAAGCCTTGTACATCCCGATAAGCATGGAAGGACTTAACGCGTTTTTCGCCTCGGGCCTGTTCAATGTTACTATCAGGATGTGACCTTCCTTTTCGATAACACAGTTACTGGTGCTGATATCCAGATGTTCAGCCACTTGCTCCTCCTGTTTACTTAATCGATTTCAACAATAGCCCTTCGGCCATTATCGACATCTATATATGATAGCACTCATCCCTTTACCCATGCACTCATTTACCGCTTTATACAAGCGCAGACTCTAACCGTTAAAAAATCTTGGAAACTTTTATTATAAAGCGGTTGAACGGCCGGCGTTTCGATGCCGGGTATTCAGGGCTGATACACCACCGGAACCAAATCAGAGTTCAGGCGCAAGGTATCCTTTTCCTCCGCACTCAACTCATAAAGGAAAGGCAATCAGCGACCGCCCGCTTGTTCTCACTAAAAGCATGGATGCGGCCGTTCATATCAATTGCAGTTAGGGATATCAGTCAAGTAGCCGCCTTCCCAATTATATTACTCCGGATTGGCTTGCGCGTATTCCTTCGTGCCAGCGAGAAGCGACTCTCCATATGACTCCGCCCGGGAAGTCCATCCGAGCCTGGCAGGCCTGTCTTCGCGGAAATCAGGACCATTTCCATCAAACCACTTTAGCAGGCTGTAGCTTCGATACTTGCAGAGGATATTACCGGGCATCCAGGACCTGCCGGGCAATGGTCCAGCGCTGCATCTCCGACGTACCCTCGTATATCTCGGTAATTCTCTGATCACGTGTGTATCTTTCTATAGGGAAATCCTTTGTATATCCATAGCCTCCGAATATTTGAAGAGCCTTGTGACATACCCGATTGGCGGCCTCAGAGGCGAAGAGTTTCGCCATGGCGGCCTCTTTGAGAAACTCCCTTTTCTGTTGAATCAGCCATGCCGCTCTGTAGGTTAAAAGCCGGGCCGCCTCTATATCAGTGATCATATCCGCTACCATCCACTGAATGGCCTGCAAGCGCGCCAGTTCGGCGCCAAACTGCTTCCGCTCCCCGGCATAATCAACCGCCCGGTCATACGCCGCCTGAGCTATACCCAGAGCCTGGGCCGCGACAGTTACACGGCTGGCATCAATAGCTTTGAGAGCGATTTTAAACCCCTTTCCCTCTTCACCGATGAGATTTTCTGCGGATATTCGGCAATCGTCGAAGACCAGCTCCGCCGCTGAGGCCGGATGCAATCCCATCTTCCTTTCCGATTTCCCCACGGAAAAGCCCGGCGTACCGCTGTCAACCACGAAAGCGCTTATTCCCCGATGCCCGATGGACTTATCCTTTGTGGCAAAAGTGGTTACGAATCCGGCCTCCGCTCCGTTGGTTATGAATATCTTGTTCCCATTGAGAATGTAGTCATCACCTTCCCGCCTGTAACTCATCTCAATGCCGGCCACGTCGCTGCCCGCTGTCGCCTCGGTCAAACCAAAGGCACACGTCTCGCCTTTGATAACCCGTGACAGATATTCCCTCTTCTGGGCGTCACTGCCATCGAATACCACGGGATTGATAGCCAGTCCTGAGTTAACCAGGTATATGACTCCGAGTCCGGCGGAACCCTTTGATATCTCCTCGGTCGCGAGCACGAACGAGATTTCGTCTCCATTCCCGCCATATTCCTCCGGAAGCGGCACACCGAACAATTCCACCTCAGCCATCTTTGCGACTGACTCGTAAGGGAACTGTTCCGTCTCATCCCACTGGGCGGCGTAAGGCTCCACCTCGCTGGCAACAAACTCGCGGACCATACGCTGGAACATCATATGCTCATTAGTCAGTTCGAAATCCATACCTTCTATTCCTTGAGATGGATCACACTTGTCACCCATTATAGCAAGTACCGCTCGAATTTACACCCATCGAGCGCATTTGATATAATTAAACTGTAAGTCTTACCCCGGAGCAGACCCCGCGCCACCGAGATACACCATGTCAAACCAGAAGCCAGAAGCAGGTCCGGCAGGCGATTCCTCTTCAGAGGCGGACCGCCAACTGAAAGCATGGATCTTTGATATTCAGAGATACTCCATTAATGATGGGCCCGGCATTAGAACAACGGTCTTCTTCAAAGGATGCCCGCTGAGATGCCTGTGGTGTGACAACCCGGAGTCGCAATCTCAATGGCCGCAGCTTTTTTATTTCGAATCCCTGTGTTCCCGGTGTCACCGTTGCATATCGGTTTGTCCCAACGAAGCGATATCCGCGGGTCCTGACGATTCAGTGATAACGGACCGTTCGCGATGTAAAGCGTGTGGAGCCTGTACAGTCGTCTGCCCAAATGAAGCGCGAGTTATCACCGGCAAACTCATGACCGTAAATGAAGTAATGGATGTGGTAAAACAGGATAGTCTTTTCTACAGAAACTCCGGGGGCGGGGTGACGGCTTCGGGGGGGGAAGCCCTCGTACATGATGATTTCCTTTTCGAGCTGTTTAAGCGCTGCCGGCAAAACGGTATTCATACCGCTCTCGATACCACCGGATATGTAAAGTGGGAAGCTCTGGCGAGAATACTGGAGGAAACCGACCTCGTTCTGATGGATATAAAGCAAATAGATTCAGGCAGGCACAGGGAAATCACCGGCGTAGATAACAGCCGAATCCTGGAAAACGCCCGTAAAATCGCCGGGAGCGGTAAACCGATATGGATCAGGTTTCCGCTGATACCCGGATGTACCGATGACGCCGCTAATATCAGGGCTACGGGTGAATTCGTTCTAAGCCTCGGCTTGAACACGCTCGACATTCTTCCCTATCACCAGTTGGGTACCGGCAAATATAAAAGACTGGATATGGAATACCGCCTTCCGCAGGCCCGACCTTACAGCGAAGACCAGATTGAGGAAATGAAATCCCGGCTGGAATCTATGGGCCTCGAGGTCCGAATAGCATGACATACCCCGGAATTACATTTTATTCGGGATGATCGAGGAACAGCCTTACGTTACAAGTCTGACTTTTACCAAATGCCGCCAACACAGCGAGGAGGAAAGCTTATGGCCATTGATGTAATAAACGGAACGCTCAGCGAGAGAGTTGCCAGAGAAAGAGACGAACTGCTTTCGGCCGAGCCACGCATCGATATTGAACGGGATAAAGCCCTTCTTGAGGCGTATCAGGAAACCGGCGGCCAGCCGGCGGTGATAAGACAGGCCACTTTCTTCAATAAATTATGCAATGAAAAGACAATCTTCATAGATGATAACCCCATCGGAGGCACACTGACCCAGCATAAATACGGCAACTATCCGTTCGCCGAGATCGGGCCACGATGGATGAAGAAAGTCGACCGGCTCAGGCTGCCACTCGGATTCGCCGAGGTGCGACCGGAAGAGAAGGAGTGGCTTCTCAAATCCGTCGAACTCTGGAAGGACCGCAACATATTCAATCGGACAAAGGATATGGTCCTTCGAACCCTGGGCGTAGATATAGGAACGCTGCAAAAGGCTGGTGTGGCAACCGAGATCAATCCTGGCGGCCTGATAAGCGGTATCCCCGATTATGGACTGGTCCTGAATGAAGGTTTAAACTCGATTATTGCCAGCGCTCAGGAAAGCCAGGCCGGGGTCAATACAGGCGACAAGGACGGGCTGAAAAAGTGGTATTTCTACGAGGCGGTGATTCTCTGCCTCAACGGTTTGATTACGCTTGCAAACAGGTATGCCAAACTGGCACGCGAGATGGCGGCAACTGAGGATGATCCGCGGAAGAAATCGGACCTGGAGAGAATAGCTGAAGCCTGCTCATGGGTACCGGAAAACCCGGCCCGCAACTTCTTCGAAGCCATCCAGGCGAGCTGGCTGGTGCTGATGGCGGGGTGGTTCCAGAGCCCGAATATCGGCGCTTTTTCACCGGCCAGGTTCCCGCAGTATATCTATCCCTACTACAAGAAGGATAAGGAAGCAGGTAGACTGACAGATGCCGAAGCCATTGAGCTGATCCAGTATTACTACCTCAAGATCCAGTCACTCGGGCAGGTTCTGGCACCCTTTGGCTTCAAATATTCCCAGTCGCGTGTGGCCATGCAGGTGAGCCTTGGCGGACTTACACCCGATGGCAGGGACGCCACCAATGATGTTGACCGGCTGTGTATCGAAGCCAAGCACCAGTTAAACACCCCGGAACCGCTGCTCTGTCTTATCTATCACGATCATCTGCCGGAAGATTTCCTCATACAATGTGTTGACCTGATCAGAACAGGTATCGGTCAGCCGGCGTTCTATGATGCCAACAAGATACTCGCCAGGAGCCTTTATCACAGACCGGGTATTACTGTGGAAGAAGCCAGAAACCAGGCTGTTATCGCCTGTGTACAGGATATTATTCCCGGTTACTCGGATGGCTTCTGGGAAGGGAACATTAATGCCACCAAAATGCTGGAACTGGTATTAAACAATGGCGTTGACCCGGTCTCCGGTGCCGAGCTCGGGGTGAAAACGGGCGACATCGAGAAGTTCCAGTCATTCGAGCAGCTATTTGATGCCCTCTACAAACAGATGGAATACATGATCCCTCTTATCAGGACCATCTCACGAACCGCATGGAATATTGAGCGCGATCTGCCCGTCCCTTACTCCTCATCCCTCGTTCACGATTGCGTTGAGACTGGCACAGACCTGGTAGACGGCGGCGCGAGATACTCGATAGCCAACGGATCGAGTTTTGTAGGTACAATAGACCTGGCAAATTCACTGATAGCGATCAGGAAACTGGTATATGATGAGAAAAAGATCACCTTAAGAGAGTTAAAGGAAGCCCTCGACACCGACTTTGAGGGCCATGAAGACATACAAAAAATGTGCCTTGACGCGCCAAAATACGGTAACGGTGATGAAGATGTTGACCTGCTGGCCAGAAGACTCTATGACATCCTCTGGCAGTTGCATCAGACCTACCCCGATTTCCTGGACAGGAACACCATGCCGGAAGCTTACTCGGTGGCAAGTCATGGAGCGCTTGGAGAGTTGACCGGAGCATTGCCCAACGGCCGGAAGGCCAGGGTCGCCCTGACCGACGCCACAGTCTCACCCCAGCTCGGCACTGATAGAAACGGCCCGACCGCTCTGATCAAATCGGCCGCTACGGTGATCGACACGGTCAAGTTCGGCTCCAATCACTTCAATATGCGCTTTCACCCCTCAGCCATCGAGGGTCCCGAGGGGGCACAGAAATTCCTGGCACTTATCAAGACGTATATGGACCTTGGTGGATACCATGTGCAGTTTAACTGCGTCAGTTCGGATACTCTGAAGGAGGCGCAGATCAAACCGGACGATTTCAAAACACTCATTGTAAGGGTCGCGGGCTTCAGCGCATATTTTGTTCAGCTTGATAAAATCGTTCAGGATGAGATCATCAGGCGAACCGAATTGAAAATTTAGATACCACTTGAAGAGGAGACAGCATTCCGACGCCTCCTCCTTGTATCAAAAGGTCAAATCAACTCTCATATCCGGATTGAAAAGAGCGATGGCGCTGTCCTCCGGCTGATAAAACATACCTATCGCACGCGCGTCAACACCAGTCTTGCTGGCCTCAATCAGCATGGCGGTCAGATCCGGGTCACCCTGAGGATAAGGTTTGAATCGATTTACTCCCGGCAAAGCCGCTATGAAAAGTATGATGGCTCTGCCCCCTCCCTGGACATATGAAGTCAATCCCTTAACGTGTTTTCTTCCCCTGGCCGTAGGACAGTCGGGATACATGGCGTATCCGCCCTCCCTGAGCACCGCGCTTTTTACCTCCAGGTACAGCATCTCGCCATTTATTTCCAGCAGATAATCGATCAGGGAATCACCCAGCCTGGCGTTTCTTCTCAGTACTCGCCCTCTATCAAGCCAGGGAATGCTCCCCTTCTCAAGTGCTTCTTCAAAGCAGCGCATCTGCATCTGCGTATCTATTATGGCCGCGGATTCGCCATCAGCTATGGCGAAGAGACGGACTTCCGTTTTTTGCGGCTTTTTATGGCGAATGCAGTAAGCCTGTTTTCCCTGGACCAGGAACTGCTCCAGCCTTCCCGTGTTGTTAATGGAGGTCCGTAGTGTCTCCCCTCCCACTCTCACCTCAACCACAAAACGGTTGACTCGAGCTATAACCTCACACTCTATGGGATTGTCGATGTTCATCAACTTAATCAATGTCAGGACCACCTTCCACCGTATTCAGCCAGCGAAAGGGGGACGGATTGACTTCTAAGATGCTGCCCGCGTAACCGTATTGCCGCATATATGGTTCCTTTCGAGAAATCTATCTTTTATTGCATCTTCAAACTGAGTCGTCCTGCGCACCCTGTCTCGATGGGTACATCATCAACACTGAGCCTTCCTGGACGGCCTCATTCCTCTGATTGACAACCTGTAAACCAAACCTCACAAGGCCCATCCCAGGCTTGCTACGCGAAGTTTTGGTAGAGACTGTCTTGTACTTACAGTGTATCGTGTCTCCAATTTTGACCGGGGCAAGAAATATCCAGCTGTCACTCAAATGCCCGGCAAAGCCATCGTCGGGCATCGGTAATCGCAGCCATTCGCGCAACCAATAGGCAAACGCTATGTTGAAGCTCAGCATTGGATGGACAATTCTACCTCCAAAAAGGGCCTTACCAGAGAAAACCGCATCTACATACTGGGGGCTATAGTCTCCGGTAAAACCGCAGAAATTTACAATGTCAGCCTCTGTGAGCGTTCGACTCTCGGTCTCGCCTGATTGACCGTCCGGAGTATAGTCTTCGGCATAATAGACCATGTCTCTGTCCGCAACGAATTGATCCAATTCCCAGGATTCCAGCGGTCTTATTACAGTTTCCTCTGTATTAGCATGACTGTCAGCGATGGTGACCGTGATTAAACCGTCAGCAACCAAATTCGAATCTTGGTTCAATACCCGAATTGAGGTCTTCAACGAATGAACCCCGACTACGTCCGGGTTGCTGCTTTTTTCAGTGATACGCCATTCGGTTCTAAACGTATCTCCCATCCTGAAAACATCCCGATAATTAACATCGAATCCCTGGAGGAAGGCACCGGGATTGTCTCTGCCTAATACGTGAGGAGCACACGTGGAAAGTCCTCCTATCACCAAGCTCGAGCCCAAAAGGCCGTGCGCAATTCTGCCTCCATAAGAAAGATTTTCTGCATAGTGGCGGTCCATATGCATTTGACTGTAATCTCCCGTCAAGCACGCGAATGTGATAATATCGCACTCCGTGATAGTCCTGGGTGTTGTTGTGCCGTTCATGCCTGTCTGGTAGTCGTCGAAATGCATAAAACGATTAATCATCGGCAACCTCTCACTTACGGTGTTATCCCATAATCAACATATATTCCAGCCTAAATTGAGTCTTATTGTATGATCTCTATGACGTGTTCCAAGATATCAAACTAATACGGGATTTATACTGATGTGTACTCATGCACTGATGTGGGGGAGCAATACGATCCTGCCAACCGTCCCCTTTGATTCAAGGATCTCTTGTGCGAACGCCGCCTTTTCGAGTGGCATGCGCTCGTATATTATGGGCTTTATCTTTTCTGATATTACCAACTGCATCAGTCTTCGGAGGGCTGAACGTGTAACGTTGTCTGAACCAATAACTTGAATTGAGTTAATCACAATCATGCCTAAATTCAATTCGACCCGTTTACCGTCCACGTTACCGATGATTATTGCCCTCCCGCCTCGGCGAAGAGACTTAATTGACCCGTTAAATGTGGGCGCTCCTACGCAATCAATAGCAACATCCAATCCTTTTCCATTACGTTTTTTCAGGATCTCTTTGTGGAAATCTCCGCCGGTATTGACTATCACGCTATCGGCCCCCATTTCATAAAGAAGACCAACTTTGTTCTCAGTCGATGTCACCGCCCAGACAGTGGCGCCATAAAGCTTCGCGGTCTGCAGCGCAGCCGAGCCGACTCCTCCTGTTGCACCTGTAATGAGAACTTCTTCACCCGCGCGGACATTAGCAGTTGAAGTGGTGTTATGGAACCCAACCCCTGAGGCACTCATGAGCGTGGCTGCAACATCAAACGGAATCCCATCGGGGAGTAACTCGAGGGCCCGCTCGGCTGCCAGCACATATTCCGCGTATCCGCCATTCACCGTCAGGCCAAAAACCTCACGAATATTGGAACAGAGCCGCTCATCGCCGCCGAGACAGTTTTCACAAATGCCACAAGTGTCATAGTACATGTTGACCACTCGATCGCCAATATTCCAGCGACGGACCCCTTCTCCGACTTGATGTATCTCGCCGGCAAATTCATGACCCTGTACAATAGGAGTTTGTATAGCCGGGTGCCCACCTCGTCGTTCAATGACATCACGGTATCCCACGCCACAAGCATGCACCTTTACAAGAACATGACCGGGTGTGGCAACTGGTGCCTCGATTTCCTTCAACTCAAGTTTTTCAGTGTTGCCTACCTCATTAAGAACTACTGCTTTCATGTCGCTCTCCTGTCGGCCAAGCCTCCATTTGTATCAATGAAGATTAAAACAGGTTATGACAAACTTTTCCTGCTTTTCAACTGTTGAAAAGATATAATACGAATGGACGGTATATTGGAGTCACCTGCTCCAGTTATTGTACCAGCCACGATGTTGAAGATGGGATGGCCATCCCCTCTGATTAATCATATTATCAATTATATACATTTTCCGATCGACCTTCAGCAAAGTCTTATCGAGGGTGGATAAGGGCACCTTATTCGCTACATGCCGACAGTTTACCAGCGGCGCTGCCTCTGGTATTCTTAGAGCACTAAACGAAAAATGCGTAATGACTGGCTGCTGCAGAAAATCACGGTTCAGGAAGCCGAGGCAAAGCACGCAGTGCAACATCCGCAGCTCGGACCTGACCCTGTTCCATTCGGATTCATTAATAACGAATGGCAGTCGATGCTGGCAAAAATGCTTGATGGTGATGAGCTATGGGAATTCAGTTCGCCTCCTGAAACCTGGGAAAAGATGATAGGCCGGGCGGGTGTCGCCCTCATTCGTGACGGGAACGCCGTTGATTGGATTATAACCGTTATGAATTGACTCCGTACTTGCAGTGCGTAACCAGCACCACGAGCCGAAGACAAGCATTGAATTATATTTGAGGCTGGAGGTATGCAGCAATGAATGAAGGGAATCCTGAGCCTATAAAAGTCAAGCTTTACGAGGAGCAGGGGGAAACTTCGCGATTCATCAATGCTGAGATCACCGCTGAAGGTGACCTGCTAATGACGGGACAGGATGTCGGAAAGATGCCAAAGGAGTTTTGGGGCGACTCGGATTACGAATTCTTTGTCTCCGTACCCCATCAATATAAGGATGATGTACTGCTCTTGCTGATAGAACAGGTTTATGCGGGAAACTCTAAAGCTGTTGATGAATTCAAGGACTTACTTCGTTCGCGCGGGATTATCAACCAGGCAAATAAAAGAGGACTTTTTCATCCCAAAATGTTAGAATTAGGGTATGGATAAAATTGAAGTCATCAAATGCTCACTGGAAATTCAGGAGCAACTAAGAGATCAATTTGTTCGTCTACGTAAGCAAGGTTGGAAGCTTGAGGAAATATCTGAGGCTATTGGAGTTTATCACAGTACCATTAGAAATTGGAGTCGAAAGTACAATAAAGGAGGGATCAAAGCACTTGAGTTAAAGGTAAAGGGCCGGAAGTGTGGAGAGAAGCGAACATTATTATCAGAA
>JAWOBX010000080.1:0-21846 GCA_046484125.1 Dehalococcoidia bacterium
TAGACTGATTCGATTGTATCCAAAAGAAGGCACCATGATTAAACAAGAAGCATTGTTTTAGGAGGTTAATATGAACATGGAAAATTATGAAATTAGGTTTAATTCAGGTCGAATGCCATTAGGTTTAACAATATTGATGGGCATTGCAACTGCAAGTGACGACATAGAACTTAAACATACTGTTTTCGCAGAAATGCTAAAAGCATCCGTTTGGAATGTTTTTTCATCGTCAGGCATGGTCCCCCTCGGTAACATTCTTTGTTGAGTGAACCATACCACCTTCGGTAACATTTTAGATGAGGGAATACGTGCTATTGCCTTACCTGTATGCCCCATTGTATAATCTTGGCGTGTGAGAAATGCAGGTTACTTTGCTCAGTTATACCCCCAACCCGGAACTGACAGTCGCCGCAGCCGCCAGACTTTCAACCGCAAAGGTAAGCGCAGCTCAGCTCAGGGATAAAATGAATCCAGAGCAGGTAGGAAAACTCCTGGATTACCTCATATCATCGGGGCACCTTTCCGTCCTTGAACACGCCAGCTTTACATTTGCCATCGACGGCATATCTCGCGCGACCAGCCACCAGCTCGTCAGGCACAGGCTGGCCAGCTACACACAGCAAAGTCAACGATATGTCTCCTTCAAATCATTTGACGAAGTCAATTACATCACTCCACCCAGCGTTATAAAACAGGGGTTTAATGAAAGGTTCACCGAGATTATGAAGTTGAATCACGATCTGTATCGTGAAATGATCGGGGCCGGCATCCCGGCTGAGGATGCCAGATTCATCCTGCCCAACGCCATGGAAACCAAAATCGTGGTAACCATGAACGCCCGCGAGCTTATGCACGCCTGCTCGTTACGACTATGCCAGAGAGCTCAGTGGGAGATACAGGATCTCTTCGAACACATGAAAACTGAAGTGGAGAAGGTCGCGCCCCGTATTGGTTCTCAACTCAATCCAAAGTGCTATCAACTGGGATACTGCGATGAGCGCGAGAGCTGCGGGCTGTATCCAACCAAAGATGAGGCCTTAACCGGGAAATAGTAACATACAACCGGCACTCAATCCCGATTTCAAATATAAGGAGGATTCATATGACGGCAAAGATAATCTCGGGAACCGAGGTGGCTGCGGAGATTCGAGCCGAGCTTACCGAGAGGGTTAAGAAATGCAAGGAAAAGGGCGTAACACCGGGCCTGGTCATGGTGCGTGTTGGTGAGGACCCGGCCTCTGTTTCCTACGTCACCGGTAAGGAAAAGGCCGCTGATGAGATCGGTGTATGGACGCAAACCAATGTGCTCCCCGAGGATGCATCAGAGGATGAATTGCTGGCGAAGGTCCAGGAAATGAACAAGGCTGAACACGTAGACGGCATCCTGGTTCAGCTCCCGGTACCCAAACATATCGACGCGGATAAGGTCCTCAACCTGATCGATCCGGCCAAGGACGTCGACGGGTTTCACCCTGTTAACGTCGGCAAGATGCTCATCGGGGACCCTTACTTCATGCCGTGCACGCCCCATGGAGCCGTAGAGCTGATGTTCCGCAGCGGCAATCCGCCGGCCGGCAAGCATGTGGTCATCTGCGGACGCAGCAATATTGTAGGAAAGCCGCTTATGGCCATACTTGTACAGAAAAACGAGCGGGCCAATGCCACAATAACCGTGGTGCATACCGGCACGCCCGATATGTCTTACTACACCCGGCAGGCGGATATCCTGGTAGCGGCAATGGGCTCACCAGAGGTGATCAAAGCTGATATGGTGAAAGAGGGCGCCGTTGTAATCGATGTAGGCGTAAACCAGGTCGGATGGAAACCAAGCAAGAAGGACCCCAGCAAGCAGGTCCGGGATCTGCGAGGTGACGTAGAGTTCGAGGCGGTTAAAGAGAAGGCAAGCGCTATTACACCGGTCCCCGGAGGCGTCGGGCCCATGACCATAACCATGCTGATGATGAACACCGTAGTAGCCGCGGAGAGACGGGCCGGAATCACCAAAACATAACCCATACCCGAGCTCTCTATTGGGAGCGGGCGCGGCTGGAGATGAAGCGCTCACATTACCTCTCCTGTACCAGGGAGGTAATTGTTTGCTCAAGGAATCTCTGAACGATCGGTGACCTCGGTCCGCCAGAGCTAACCAAAAATTAACCGGGTCGGAGATTCCTTCAAAATTATAAAACCTAATTTAAGGAGGATAATAGATGCCCTACGATGCCACAAAAATGGAGGACTGGCAGATATCAGAAGCTGCTGAAGAGAACATGCCCATGCCCGACGAATGGGCGGCCAAGCTGGGTCTCGATAAAGGCGAGATGCTTCACATGGGAAGACTCGGCAAGCTGGATTTCCTGAAGATTATGAACCGTCTGAAGGACAAACCTGATGGCAAGTATATTGAGGTAACCGCCATCACCCCAACCCCGCTGGGAGAAGGCAAAAGCACCACATCCGTCGGTCTTATGGAAGGACTGGGCAAGCGCGGTAAGAGCGTTGGTGGCGCTCTCCGTCAGCCCTCTGGCGGACCGACTATGAACGTCAAGGGAACCGCGGCCGGTGGAGGCAACGCGATACTTATTCCCATGACCGAATTCTCCCTGGGACTGACGGGTGATATCAACGACATTATGAACGCCCACAACCTGGCCATGGTGGCACTGACCGCCCGTATGCAGCATGAACGTAATTACAACGACGAGCAACTGCAGCGGCTCACGGGTATGCGCCGTCTCGATGTAGATCCCACCCGCGTAGAGATGGGATGGATCATAGACTTCTGCGCCCAGTCACTGCGTAACATCGTAATCGGCATGGGCGGCCGGATGGACGGCTACATGATGCAGTCCAGATTCGGCATCGCCGTCAGTTCCGAGTGCATGGCCATTCTGGCCATCATAAGGGACCTGGCGGACCTGAGAAAGCGGCTCAACGAGATCACTGTCGCCTTCGATAAATCCGGTAAACCGGTAACCACCGGGGACCTCGAGGTCGGTGGCGCCATGACCGCTTTCATGCGCAACACAATCAATCCCACTCTCATGTGTACCGCTGAATATCAGCCATGCCTGGTACACGCCGGTCCGTTCGCCAACATCGCCGTCGGCCAGTCATCTATCATAGCCGACCGGGTTGGACTCAAGCTCTGGGATTACCATGTCACTGAAAGCGGCTTCGCGGCCGATATAGGGTTCGAGAAGTTCTGGAATGTCAAATGCCGTGAGAGCGGACTCAAGCCGCATGTCTCCGTACTCACCGTCACCATCCGGGCTCTTAAAATGCATGGCGGCGGTCCCAAGGTTGTGGCGGGTAAGGCCCTGCCGGCTGAGTATAAAGAGGAAAACCTGGATCTGGTGGATAAAGGCTGCGAGAACATGGTCCACATGATCAATGTCATACGAAAGTCCGGTATGAATCCGGTGGTGTGCGTAAACAGGTTCTACACCGATACGGATGCCGAGGTAGCGCTGGTCAAGAAGGCTGCCGAGGCAGCCGGAGCCCGCTGCGCCGAGTCCAGCCACTGGGAAAAGGGCGGCGAGGGCGCCCTCGAGCTGGCCGACGCTGTCATAGATGCATGCGAGGAAGAGCCCAATTTCGACTTCCTTTATCCGCTGGATATGAAACTGCGTGACCGGGTGGACAAGATCGCGAAGGAGGTTTACGGAGCGGACGGTGTATCATGGTCTCCTGAGGCCGAACAGAAAGCCAGGATGATCGAGGAAGACCCTAAATACTCCGAGTATACAACCATGATGGTCAAGACTCACCTCAGTCTGACCCACGAGCCCACACTGAAAGGCGTGCCCAAAAACTGGACCCTGCCCATCAGGGATGTCCTTATATACTCCGGAGCGAAGTTCCTTTGCCCGATGGCCGGCACCATAAGCCTTATGCCCGGCACGGGCTCGAATCCTGCCTTCCGCAGAATTGACGTCGACCCTGAAACCGGCAACGTCCACGGTTTGTTCTAGTTTACAGCTACTAACGCTTCTGCACGTGAAAAGCTGGTTACTCTGATAACCCACTCGCGACCGCGAGTGGGTTATCAGATGTATACATCTTGAAGAGTTCACTTTTGAATTTTAATTAACAACATGGAAAATAACTATTGAAACATGGAGCAAATGGATGCTATAATATTATCCGTTTCAGGTGACTATAGCGGGGTGGAACCACCCGTTCCCATTCCGAACACGGAAGTGAAACGCCCCTACGCAGACGATACTGCCCTGGCAACGGGGTGGGACAATATGGAGTCGCCAGAAACATATAAAGAGCTTCTCACTTAGTTGGGAAGCTTTTTTTATAGAGTGCAAGCAATAATCCAGTCGCCTCAAAACAGCCGCCGCGCCGGAGGCGGCGGTGTGCCTGTTGAAGGTCAGCCAGTGTTTTCCACCATCGCGCGCCTCTATGTTTCCCTCCAATATCAGAAAGACCACTCCCTCAGGTTTCCTGGCTGACTACCACATCGCTATGGATAGGTGGTAAAATGCGTTTAAACGGGTACGGCGCTGGCTGAAACTCAGCATCGGGAGTCGCATTGCTGGTCGAGCTTAACGTACGGGAATTCGGCATAATAGAGAACAGCCGCTGGCAGCTACGGCCGGGACTTAACATCATCACGGGCGAAAGCGGTGCCGGGAAATCTCTGGTTATCGACGCGATTGAGGCGCTGCTGCGAGGGCGCATAGACCCTGAATCGGTCCGAACCGGATGTGATGAAGCTACAATCGAGGGAATTTTCGACCTGAGCAACACCGGTCGGAATAAATACATCGCCGGGGCCCTGAGCGAGAAAGGTATTTCGATTGAGGACGATATTCTCATATTCAATTGCACCATTCGCAAACAGGGTCGCGCGGTTTCCCGCATCAACGGTCAGGCGGTACCGAGAAACACCGTTCACACCATTGGCAGACTGTTCATCGATATACACGGGCAGAGTGAACACCTGGCCCTCCTGAACAATAAGTACCACCTCGATTTCCTCGACGCGTTTGGCAATAATATGAATCTGCGAGGCAAATTCACCGAGAAACTCGCCGAGCTGCGCTCGTTCCAGAAGGAACTGGATAAACTGACTGCGGAAATGAGAGACCGCGCGGCGCGGGAAGAGCTCCTGCGTTTTCAGACACGCGAGATACGCGAAGCCAGTTTGCGCGAGGGAGAGGAAGAGGAGCTGAAAGAGGAACACCAGGTCCTTTCTTCCATAGAAACCCTCAAGTCCCTTTCTCACCAAACCTACCAGGCACTCTCGGGTGACGATACAGGATTCGACTCTACACTGGATAGGCTCCACCAGGCCAACCGGAGTATCAATGATATTATTGAACACGATTCGCGGCTGAAAGAGCAGGGCGAGCTTCTCGAGGAAGCCCTGTACAATATCGAGGAGGTGGCGCGTGATGTTTATTCATATGGAGACTCGCTCGAATACGATCCGGACAGGTTGGCCGAAATCGAGTCACGACTGGAACTGATCCGCAGCCTGAGGTATAAGTACGGTGATTCCATAACCGATATACTGGATTTTCTGACAAAGGCGGAATCCGAACTCGAGAAGCTATCCTGTTCCGAGGAAAGGCGCTCGGAGCTTCAAGCCCGGTGCCAGGCTATCGAGGAAGAAATGGGCCAGATATCCGTTGAATTGTCGGAGGCCAGGGTAGAAGCGGCCCGAACTCTGGTATCATCCGTTGGGAAAGAACTCGATGACCTCGGTATGGGAGAAATGGTTTTCGATATTGCCGTTCGTCCCCTTCAGGGGGAAGAAAAAATTACTCTTCCCTCAGGCGAGGAACGGGCCTTTGGCAATGATGGAATCGACTCAGTGGAATTTAAGGCTTCGACCAATCCGGGGGAACCGCTCAGCCCCCTGGCAAAGATCGCTTCCACGGGCGAAAGTTCCCGCTTTATGCTGGCGCTTAAAGGGTCTTTATCTCAGTTGGATGACATTCCTGTAGTGGTGTTCGACGAGATAGACATCGGTGTCGGTGGCAGAAGCGGCGAAGTTCTGGGCAGGAAGCTATGGAAGCTGGCACGCGATCGACAGGTGATATGCGTAACCCATCTCCCTCAGATAGCCGCGCTGGCTGATTCCCACTTTGGGGTCCACAAGGAATTCGCAAAAGACCGAACCTCCAGCATCCTGCGGAATCTGGAGCCGGGAGCGAGGCTGGAAGAGCTTGCCACCATGCTGGCCGGCCCGAATTTCTCCGAAGCCGCCATTCATAGCGCCCGCGAGATGCTTGAGCGAGCTGAAACGTGGAAGAACAGCCAGCGGCAAACAGGGTGAGATATCTATCCAGTGTAAGGCCCCGTAAATGACCGGACTTTCGCTGATATTAATTGTATGCAAATAATAAGCCTCATCCCCACTATCCACCCGAAGATGACCACTCCGGATATTACGACTTCATAACATATTCGCTCATCAATATCCGGTCCAGCTTGTCAAAATCAATAAAACGCATACAACTTTCGATCATCGCCTGTTCATTGTTTTTGCATTTCTCTTCATCGCCCACAGCATCATAGAACGCCTGATTGTCGGTCATCGCCTCAGGCGGGAAGTTCTCCTCCACTATGGCGTCATAGGGAGGGGCAGCATATGTCAGGGTTCGGGTAATGATGTTTTGTTTGTAACCGAAGGTGGACTGCGTATCAATGGCCACCCGGGTATGGCTGCCAAGCCATATCTGCAGCCAGTCCTGATAGCTCAAACGTGGCGGCTTCTGCAGGAACACGACGGAATTCATTCCGGGTACTCGCTCCCTGGCAGAGACGGCGTGTTTGGTGTTGATGATGGGCTCCGATTCCGTCACCAGGTATCCTGTCATTCTGGCAACCGCATTTTCAATCGCCTCTTCAAAAGGTTGCCTGTGAATGGTTGTATCCACCCACATCGAGATCATACCCGAGGCGGGCGGTTTGGTGGCTATTATCCGAAGCGATTCGGCGAGCGCGACATCGTCATCGACCAGATTAACCGTGAGTTTCCGGGCGCCGAGCTTTATCAACTGGTCCGATACCTCGCCCAGCATTTTTTCCTTGAACTGACTTGGTGATTCCGTCTGGTGCATCCAGACAGGATAGACGATCTTCTCCATTTATCTGTCCTCCTTTCATCCGGTCACCCTGACCGGCTATCTATACTTCGGTTGAACCTGTGGTTCCACCTCAAACCTTCCGCCGGCCTGAAGCCAGGCCACTACCTCCCTCTCCGCATCTCGGGCCGGATTGTATATATCCTCTTCACTGGAGAACTTTCCATTGCCCGCATAAACCAGTCTTGTCCAGTTGGGAAACGAGAACTTCTTACCCGGATCGGTCGGGTGTCGCAGTGTATTCTGAACGCACATGATAATGGCGTCATTCTCTTCGTCAACGCAACACCAGTCCTGAGGAAAAGTCATATGCGGGAAGGGAGCCATCACCGCCTTGATCCATTTCTCGATCTCCTCGCGACCATGGAACTCGCCGTATGCATGCTCAATGTATTCCGCGTCCTCAGTGAAAACTGAAGCCCAGATTGACCAGTCTCCCGTTTCCGAGGCCTTCCGGTGCGCTTCGTTGTATATTTTCAGTGCCTCCTCCAGTTCCTCTCGTGAAAATTTCCCCATTTCTTACCTCCTTAATGGCAAAGATGTGTAACCCAGGCATAGAATATCCTGTATCTGCAACGAGACCGATTCTTCCCACCAAATGTTGACAGTAACATTCACCGATCATCAATTGTGCTTTTCCTTTTCTCCCTTTATCCTCGATATGTGCCTTTTGGTATCTTCGGCCAGATTTCGGAGCACATTTTTCAGCTCAACGGAGTCGCTTTCGAAAATCTCAAAGTACTTTCGTTCAATCATACCCTGTTCGATTAGAAGCGCCTTACTGAGCGCTTCCTGCAGCTTTATGCCCGCCTCGGCATGAGCAATCTCTTCGCTTATAAAGTCTATGGAAGCCCTGACGGGAATTGCTTTAAACCTGCCCTTGTTAACAAAAAGTCCTTCCTGTCCCACTTTTAGACCAAGCTTACGCATCCAGGCAGCATGCGAAGTTTCCTCTTGAGCTAGCGCAGACCAGAAGGCATCAAGTTGAGGCAATTTCCTGGAGTATGTACGATACAATTTGCTGATGGCCTCTTCATGTTGTGCCAGCAATTCGATAACCTCAGCATCAGCTCTTGAAAGCCCTTCGTCAGCCATGTTAACCTCTTTCACACTTGAAGTATGCGTATAAACCGGCCCTGGATTTAGTCCTCACCGGGCGTCAAAGGATCCGGGATTGACAGTAGCATCTAAATAACTTACAGAAAGTGTCTTGATTATACCAGATAACTCCGATGAATTTCGAAGTAGTGGACAAGCCTTCATTCCAAAGGAGCGAGTGAGGGTTGCCCAAGTGCGTGGCAACATGTAAAATGAGGGAGGTTGCGTGTGCCCGGCACCGTACAACCCCCGCAGATCATAATCAATCCTAGCTGAAAAACAGGAGGAATCCGTATGAATCTCAAGTTCAGTGCGGACGAAGAGGCGTTTCGACAGGAAGTCCGGGACTTCATAAAGAAAGAAGTACCGTCCGACTTCAGGGGAGCCGATGCTGACTGCCAGTACGAAGAAGAGGGTATAGAGGAAGTTCATAAGTTCGCGGCCGAAATGCGTAAGAAACTGGCGGCAAAAGGCTGGCTGGGTATGACCTGGCCAAAGGAATACGGTGGCCAGGAAGCTCCATTCATGTATGACTTCATTCTGGCCGAGGAAATGAACTACAACAAGATCCCCGGGCGGGATCTCTACGGGGTTTCCATAGTCGGCCCCACCATTCTGCGACTGGGAACGGAAGAACAGAAGCAGAAATATCTGGGGGAGATAACGAGGGGGGAAGTGGTATGGTCGGAAGGTATGAGTGAGCCGGAGGCCGGCTCGGACCTGGCCTCGCTGAAGACCAAGGCAACACTGGATGGCGAGGAGTGGGTCATCAATGGTGAGAAGATCTGGAGCAGTGGAGCCCACGTCGCCGACCGCTATCTCCTGTTCGCCAGGACAGACCCGGAAGCCCCGCCGAATAAAGGCATCACCTGCTTTATCCTGGACCTCAAGAATACCCCCGGCATCACCATGCAGACCATTCAGCACATGGACGGCCTGTATGCTTTCAACAGCGTATGGTTCGAGGACGCGCGCGTGCCAAAAGACGCCGTATTCGGAGGAGAAACCAAAGGATTCAAAGTTATCCTGGAAACACTGAACTTTGAAAGGCCTTTCAGCGGACTGGCAATGACCTATGCCAAGGGCGTTCTGGATCAACTCTGGGAATACTGCAAAGAAACCAGGCGAAACGGTATACCACTGGTGGAACACCAGACCATAAGACAGAAACTGGCGGACTGCGCCACCCGCCTCGAGGTGGGAAGAATGATGTCCTATAACGTAGTGTGGATGCAGAGCCAGAACCTCCCTACACCCAAGGAAAGTACCATGATCAAGCTTTATGGCATCGAGACCACCAAAAAGGTTTACGATACCGGAATGGAGATTCTCGGTCTATACGGCCAGCTTGATGAAGAATCGAAGTGGGCACCGTTAAGAGGAGAGGTCAAGTATCTTTATATGAGAGCTATCGGGCTCCTCAGCGCCGGTGGCACACTGGAGATCATGAGAAATACCCTTGCGGGCGCGGGACTCCGCATGCCCAGAGGTTAAATTTCCGATGATTTAAAAAGAGTCGAGGAGGAAAAGAGCATGGATTTTCAATTCAGCGAAGAACAGGAAATGCTCCGCAATTTCGCCCGGAGCTTCATGGAGGATAATATAACCTCGGAGCACGTCCGCGAGATGGAGACCGACGAGAAAGGTTACTCTGAGGACTACTGGAAGCAGATGGCAGAGCTCGGCTGGATGGGACTGGTTTTCCCGGAGGAATATGGAGGCCAGGGAATGGGATTCTTCGAGCTGGCCATACTGTTTGAAGAAATGGGGAGGGCCTGCTGCCCCGGGCCGTTCTTCTCCACCGTTCTATGCGGCATGGCTATACTGGATCACGGAACGGAGGAGCAGAAGAAACAATTCCTGCCCAAAATAGCCGACGGGAGCTTGATCATGGCACCCGCCCTTACCGAGCCCGCGGGCACATACACAACCGACGGGATTGCGCTCAAGGCAACAGCACAGGGCGGCGATTATGTCCTCAACGGGACCAAGCTTTTCGTACCGGACGCCACAACGGCAGACTACTTCGTTGTCGCGGGGCGCACCAGTGATGGAACCGGCGATGAGGGTATTACCCTGTTCGTGGTGGATGCCGGTAACCAGGGAATCGTAATCACGCCGCTGGTGACAATAGCTTCTGATAAGCAGGCTGAAGTCACTTTCAAAGACGTGAATGTCTCAGGAGACAGCGTGCTCGGGGAAGCGGGGAGGGGATGGGAAGCTGTCATGAAGATAATCCAGCGTGGCGCCATTGGCAGGTGCGCCGAAATCGTCGGTGGTGCCCAGAAAGTACTTGAGATGACTATTGAATACTCAAAGGAGAGAGTGCAGTTCGGAAAGCCGATCGGCAGCTTTCAGGCGGTGCAGCATCATGCCGCCAATATGTCAACCGATGTGGATGGATGCAGATTCATTACCTATGAGGCCGCCTGGCTTATGGGAGAGGGCGAACCTTGCGGCAAGGAGATATCCATGGCCAAGGCATGGTGTTCCGAAGCCTACCAGAGGATATTGACCACGGCGCATCAGGTCCACGGCGCAATAGGCTTCACCATGGATCATGACCTGCAGCTCTATTTCCGCAGGGGCAAAGCTGCTGAGCTCGCATTCGGCGATGCCGATTACCACCGGGAGCTGGTTGCCTGCGAGATGGGAATATAGTCAGCGCCACTGGGCGTTTAAAAAAGGCCTTCCATTGCGGAAGGCCTTTTTTTATTCCCTATTGTTCAACTCGAAAATATCGTTTCTAACATAAAGCATTCACCCCGGTGTGCTGCCAACTGTAAATTGACGTTAATAGAATCGCCCGTTTCACTGACGCCGTTATGGCGTGCGGCTTTGTATAAAAGGTTTATCTTTCAGTCGTTAGTCAACCCCCTGGCCCCCAATCTTGGGGGAATTATGAGAGATTTCTTCAGAGGCTGGGCACGCCCCCAGCCTCTGAAGAAATCTTTTAATCGGGGAGGGTAATAGCGAACTGCGTCGATTTATTATTGACATGACCCTGGTGTGCTGTACATAACACTTCTATACAAGTGTTCCGCAACGGGCTTTTTCACCGCATTGCTTCACTTTAAAAAGCTGACTAATCCGGTAACGCGCTCACGACCGCGAGCGCGTTACCGGATTAGTCATCATCGGGCGGGTGGTGGGGATTAGGCTCCAGTATTTGCATAAACTTAATATCAGCGAATGTCTGGTTATTTACTGGAAGTTACACCAGGTTGAATATTGTACGCGGTTTACCGTTATGTTGAACAGGTTCCGTAGCTGAAACCTCCCCCGGTATTGGTCTGTTATCAGTGATGTCTGTTCGCGTCTGCGAACAGGGAGCGCTTTCAGAACTCTGTTCCGTTTAAAGAAAACAGCTTTGCTGGAGGATGCCGGGTGCGTCCGAACTAATCGCTGTTTTTGGAGAAAGCCATGGTCTCGGCTTCGACAGGCACTCGCACCTCGATTCCCGAACCACGAAGGTTATTTACGAAATAGCCGGGGTCCTCTGTATGAATCGGGATCAGGGTCTTCGGATTTATCCGCTGAACCAGGTCCAGCAGGTCTTTGCCGCAGGCATGTCCCGAGGAATGATAACCTTTCTCCTGCTCAGGGATTTCCCAGCCAAGCGCCTCCCTGGGCAGACCTATCCCTTTCATACCGAAGAGTTCGATCCAGTTGGCCAGCCGCCTCATATCCATTGCCCCCTCCTCATCGAATACCTCACTGGACGAATAAATGTAAGTGCCTCCCTTCGGTGCTATATCTACGAGGTCCAGTACATCCCAGAAACTGAAACAGAGGATCATTTCCCCCGCCCCCTCGCGAACTTCAGATGCCGTAACCAGCTTATCGCTGTATCGGCGATAGGTCTCTGCCTCCCACGAAGAAAGCCTTGATTTAAAATCCTTGTAAATAAGGATATCGGGAAACTGGTCAATGGTGGGGACCTTGTCTGAAGCCAGCCTCATGGCATCCAGCAGATAGGCGTCTTTACCCATTATAACCAGTTTTCGCCCGGTCTCCTGTGATATGCGGTAGAAAGATACCAGGCGCTCGACATTGCGGGCTCCGAAGTCGGCAATAACCAGCCCGTCGACCTTCCTGATAATCTCCAGGCAATTTTCAAACGCGTCCTTTTCAGTAGCTCCCCGCCCCTCCTTCAAACGCGTCCCCTCGCACAATAGAATCCGGGGCCGCAAACGGCTCATTTCTTCCACAAACCTTTCGGTCTCCTGGCTTGACCTTCCGTGGAATCTGAGATCACCGGTGTAGCCCACCCAGCCTTCGGAAGTTTCGACGGCGAACGCCGCTGAACCGGGTATGGAATGATCAACCGGGAAATACCTCAGCGGAAGCTTTCCAATCCTTTCAGGTGAACAGAGATAGGTCTCGCTGCTCAACGGTTTCTTTCTGGTAGGTGAGGAATACCAGAAATCCTGGGCCTCCTTGCTCAAAGCCTGGCAATCCACGAAAGCGAAGGGTCGGGGCTTATATGTACCCGCCGAACGCAGGTAGCCCCTCTTTCTGCCTTTTGGCAATACGTAGCATACCTCTCTCTCAAAATTAGGGGGTATACTATCCTGCATCGCTTTTGATATAAAGGCTGTCATAACCGTTGAATAGACAGGAATATCATCCCGTAAAAATGATATGTATCCGCTATGATCCACATGAGCATGGGTGAGGATAACGCCATCCACGGTCAGCTCCCTGTACAATGGCGATGAAGCGAATTTCCTCCATATATCCGGACCCGCCAGATCCTCCCGCAGAATCCCTTTTAACGGTGGCACGAGTCCTGTTTCCATCAGGTCACGAAGCCCCGCACCCGGTCGCGGGGTCAGAAACTCCTCAAAGTATTTGCCCCGTTTCTTAAAAGGAAACCCGAATTCAAAGAAGAGGCGGCTTTCACCGTCCTCAAGAAGGACTTTAGTGCCCCCGATCTCCCCTACCCCGCCGTAGCATGTTATTGAAAGCATGAATTTATGTCACCACTCCCGTTGTACAGATTTTCAACACAATATTGGTGTTGTCTGCAAAAACCTCAAATCAACCCCCGCGATCCCCCAATCCTTGTGGAAGTTTGTGTTGGGGGACAACTAAAACCCCCGGCAGTAAAACACGCCCCGGCCTGTCGGCCACCCCTATCGTAGAGGGGAATTTTCGCGCCTTTTTGCAGTAAGGCCAATATCGTTTTTTGCCAATCATCGGTTTACCCACGCCGCTGTAACGGGCAACTATCCGGCATTAATATGGTTTGTACCAGCCCTCCAGACTCTCTGGAGCCGGTATCCCCGATTTTTTATACCATGGTGTACCGTATTTTGCAGCGATTTCGGAAAGCCGCTTTAACCTGTCCACCACGGTTGTGGCAAGATACCTGTCACGTTCCGCCACGCTTTCAACACGAGTCGCTTCCTGCCATACCGCCCTGCCACCCAGGAATCCCGAAGCTCCGGCCCGGCACGCTATCTCCACCTGCCTGGCAAAGACCTCGTAGGTCACGCCTGCGCTCAATACAACCCAGGGAACTTTAGATGCCTCCGTCAACTGCTGACAGAGATCTAACAGACGTCCCTCATCCTTCTCATATTTCATATCAGCGGGAAATTCGGCCTTAAGCACGTCTATATTAAGCGCAGTAAGCTGCCTGGCAGTCTCAATCACCAGATCAGGCAATTTGCTCGCCAGACTTTCCGGATTCTCCATCTCATCTCCTACAGCATACGTCTTGGGCTCGAGTAAAAAGGAGAGGTCGGAATCATCGCAATCGGAAGCGGCCTGTTTAACAACATCTACCTGTTTGGAGGCAACTTCATGCAGGTCAGGCCTGAAGTAAAGCAGCAGTTTTCCGGCCGATCCACCCATCCTCTTGATCTTCTCGGCCCCCCATTCAGAGAGCAGCTCGGTAATCCGCCCCTCCGCCCCTCCGGAATAACCCGTGGCTTCCATGCTAATCAGCAGGCCGGTTTGACCCGGCAAGTCCCCACTGAGAACAGCCTCGGCAGCCCCATAGTTAGGATCAAGCAAAACCGCGCTGGAAAATGGCGCCAGTGCTGCGCACAGATGGCGCTTCCACTCCGCCATCTGCTCATAGCTCAAGCTCTGGGGGTCACCAGGGTTAATCATCTTTTTTAAAGAACCACGGTGATCCATTGCGCACATGGTGAAAATGCCGTCTCTGGTAGAGATCTGCTGCAGACCTCTTACTTTCCCTATCCTCAGTCCGCCCAAAATATCCCCCTCAAATAGCCAGAATATGAAGCATGTGTAACATACTGGTATCCAGTTCTTTATACTGTGACCAAGTCTCTTCGAGTGGAGTAAACCGTAGCTCCGAACTGACCTTGCCCACCATATAGCCGCTGATTCCGTCCGCGAGACCATTTATAGCCGCCGCCCCAAGCTCGCTTGCCAGTATCCTGTCATTAGCTGTCGGCGAGCCTCCTCGCTGCACATGTCCCAGCGAGACTACACGGTATTCCCTGTTTATCATTTCCCCAACCCGCCGGGCGACTTCACTGGCACCACCCTGCGTATCCCCCTCCGCCACAATTACCAGTGAGCTCGTTTTACCTTCCAGAATATGTTGTTCAAGGTTATTGGCCAGAAATTCGAGGTCAGTTTCAAACTCAGGCACCAGTATCTCCTCGGCTCCGCTGGCAATCCCAACGGCAAGAGCTATGAATCCGCGGTGACGGCCCATCACCTCAACGAAAAACAGCCGATCATGCGATTCAGCAGTATCCCTTATTTTGTCGGTGGCCTGCAGAGCAGTATTTATCGCTGTATCGAATCCTATGGTATAATCCGTGCCATACACGTCGTTGTCTATCGTGCCCGGAACTCCTATAACACTTACCCCACCCTGTTTGGCAAGCTCATTAGCGGCTCTAAAAGTTCCGTCTCCCCCGATGGTTATCAGGCCTTCGATTTCATGCTTCCTGAGAACATCGATAGCCTTTTGAATTCCCTCCTGAGTCCTCATCTCGTCACATCGGGTACTGTCAAGAAACGTCCCCCCACGCTCGAGTACGTGGGCCACGCTCCTCCGTTCCAGAGTGATGAAATCCTCGTTTAATAATCCGGCGTATCCATACCTGATCCCGATAACGGTTATGCCCCTCGGAACCGCGCTTCTGACCACAGCCCTTATGCAGGCGTTCATACCGGGCGCGTCACCGCCACTGGTCAATATCCCTACTTTGTTCATCTTTTTCCCGGCTTTATCTCCTTTGCCTGAATTATACTCCCCGGCCGGAATCAAGGGCAATGGGCATTATATTTACCACATGAACCTCTTCAACACATATCTCGGCACAAATATACACATGATGACCGCCCGGCGAATAAAATGAAAGCTCACCTCTTAAGGAAGAGTTTCTTTACCTCGCCTATTGTCAGCTCCCTGACCTCACCTTCCCTGAGATCACCCAGGGGCAAAGCCCCTATTCCCACTCGCTTGAGAGCGCTGACCCGGTAACCCAAAGCTTCGAACATGCGGCGTATCTGCCTGTTTCTACCTTCGTGAATGGTAATGGCATAATTGAAAGGAAACTTGTTTCGCACCGCCTTCAAAACAGCCGGGTAAGTGATCCCGTCCGAGAGCTCTATGCCCCTTCGCAATCTCCGCATATCCTCAGCTTTTAGGGACCCTTCAACAGCTACAAGATATTCCTTTTCATGCTCAAAACCGGGATGAGTAAGCCTGTTGGTCAGTTCCCCATCATTGGTCAGGATCAACAAACCGGTACTGTCCCTGTCCAGTCGGCCAACCGGATAAAGACGGATTCCCCTGTAATGTGGTGGTATTATGTCAATAACGCTTTCCCTACCCTGCTCATCACTGGTGGTGCTTATCACGCCGGCCGGTTTATTCATCACCAGATACAATGATTTAACCCTTGAGAAGGTCACCGGTTCTCCGTTGAGATATACCACGTCAAATTCAGTTACCGGCTGTCTGAAATCCTCGGCGATGACATCGTTGACACGTACCCGGCCATGCTTAATGGCGTCGGCCATCTTGCGGCGGGAACCGGCTCCGGACGCGGTCAGGAACTTGAGCAGACTGTTATTTGCGGGCATATATCGATTGTATTTCTCCAACCGCCCGAGAGTCAACTTGACACGGGGGACGAATGCCGATATTATCTTTGCCGAAGCCAGCGGGAAGGAGATAAATGGAACATCATGGATTTTGAAACCATCAGCCTCAGTAAAGAGAACCACATAGCTACACTCACTCTTAACCGGCCGGATAAGAAGAACGCCATCAACAGCGTAATGGAGCGGGAACTGGCAGCGGCGATTGATGATATCGGGAAGGATCCTGCCGTTCGAGTGATGATACTGAACGCGGCCGGGGAAAAAGTGTTCTGCGCCGGTGGGGATATTAGCGATACCGATCCGGCAAGGCTGGGCACTACCGCCCAGGAGATCAGCACCGGACTGCGCACGCTTTACCGCACTGTCATGCTCCCTTTATACGAACTCAGCATACCCGCCATAGCTTCCGTTCAGGGTGCCGCCAGCTCCTGGGGATTTGACCTGGTGCTCTCCTGCGACCTGAGGGTGGGATCGGAAAACGCCCGGTTCAATGAAGGATTTACACGGGTGGGCCTGACCCCGGCCACCGGGGGCGTATGGCTGCTGCCTCGGGTGGTGGGGCTTCCGAAGGCCGCCGAACTCATCTTTACATCGGATATGATCGACGCGCAGGAAGCTTACCGGCTGGGAATACTCAACAAAGTCGTTCCCGCTGAAGAACTCGAAAACGAGACGATGGCACTGGCCACCAGGATCGCCGGGATGCCCCCGCTCGCGATCAGGCTTTCCAAGCTTCAGCTCCGCCGCGGACTTCAAACCGATTTCTCATCCTCGCTTGACCTGGCCGCTCAATGCCAGGGGATATGTATCACCTCCGAGGATTCCAGAGAGGCCATCGCCGCCATGATGGAAAAGAGGGAGGCCAGATTCAAGGGGAAGTAGCGACCAGAACAGAATCTGGAATTCAGGAGACTCCCGCCCGGGTTCGGTAATGACAAAAAGGGAAGGCTCAGGAACTCCCCTCCAAAGGAGGGGTGGCCGATAGGCAGGGGTGTGTTTTCCGTACGGAGGGCTCTCATGGACCGGTTCCCGAGATAAATTCGGGCGGGCGGGAAAACATGGCATCCATAGCCGAACATCTGGTATAATTTGTGACAATCGCGACAGCACAAATGCAGGCGGGTGTCGCGCTGGGATTAGAGAGTCCGGCGCCAGGCAATACAGGGCGGAATACGCCAGCAATCCGATCGAGGACTTAAGTGAAAACTCTTATTACCGGAGGGTGCGGTTTTGTAGGGATCAACCTGACACGCTTTCTGGATCGTTCCGGATTCTCGATCAGGATCCTGGATAACTTCAGTGAAGGGAAGCGGGAACGGATTGAATCCCTGGCGCTTCAAAGGGAAGTGGAGATCATCGAAGGTGATCTCAGGGATAAGGAAGCGGTTCGAGCGGCGGTACAAAGGATGAAAGCGGTGGTTCACCTGGCCGCCCATACCAGCGTCGTCGAATCGGTCGAGAACCCTGAAGAGGACTGGGAGATCAATGTAACCGGAACTTTCAACCTGCTGGAGGCATGCCGGCGGGAGGGGGTAGAAAGATTTATCCTGGCCTCATCGAACGCGGTTGCCGGAGAACAGACCCCCCCAATAGATGAGACCAAAATACCGCAACCTCTATCCCCCTACGGGGCTTCCAAGCTGGCCGGTGAGGCATTGTGTTCAGCGTACTACCATTCCTTCGGGTTGAAGACCTTCTGCCTGCGTTTTGCCAACGTTTACGGACCCTTTTCCGATCACAAGTCGAGCGTGATCCCGCTTTTTCTCCAGTGGGTACGGGAGGGCAAACCACTCACTGTCTACGGCGACGGGGAACAGACCAGGGACTTCGTCCACGTTGATGATATCTGCCAGGCCATTTACCTCGCTCTGGTGCCGGCATACGGACACGCTGGTGAAGACTCTCGAACGTCCGGTTCCTGCTCTCCACTTTCAACTGATGACTGGTGTGGAGAGGTATTCCAGATCGCCAGCGGAACTGAGACCTCGATTAATCAGCTCGCCGGCCTCTTGAGAGAGGTAACAGGGCGTGATCTCGAGGTAGTCTACCATCCGGAACGACCGGGAGAGATAATGAGGAACTACTCGGATATAACCAAGGCCAGAAAGCTGCTTGGATTCGAACCGGCCATGGAATTAAAAGAGGGTTTGAGAAGGATGTGGGAGGACGGATAGCGAGTTGCTGGGTTTGAGCCCATGTGAGGCGAAAAATGTACGCCAGAGGCGATGGGATTCCCGATGGGGCTCGGGATCCTTGTATCCCTCTTTGTTACCTATCCTTTCGTTTCGTAGCGCGAGGCTTTTAGCCTCGCCCGCCTTTATGTAAACCGGGGGGGAATAGGGTTTCGGGGCCCCAGGCCCTTAATTAAGTTGGAGGGCTTGGTTTTATTATGAAATACCACGAAGTCTCAGCGGGACAGCCAGCTTTAAAAGTTGCAGGCTGCCCTTTTAGCGGAAGGTTTCGGGGGGCGCAGCCCCCCGAGATTAACAAGGGTGGCCGGGGGGAAATGAACACCGGAGGCGAAGGAGATTCCCGACCGGGGCCGGGAACCGAACTCCCCCTTAATCCCCCTCTTTCCGAAAGAGGGGGTGGCGCGTCAGCGCCGGGGGCGTTCTCCTGCCGGAGGCTTCCGGGGGTGTCCCCCGGATACTATAGGGCCGGTGGGTGGGCAAAGGCCGCCGGAGGCGAAAAAGGCAGCAGACAAATGATTACCCCCCTCACTCTAACTCTCTCCCCCGAGGGGCGAGAGGATAGATGCCAGGGTTTCGGGGGCGCAGCCCCCGAGGTAAATATGGGTCGGTGGGCGGGAAATGCTTGCCGGAGGCAAATGAGATTCCCGATGGGGCTCGGAAATGACAGTCTCAGAAGGCGCAGGATTCCCCTCTTTGAGAGGGGTAGGCGACAGGGCGGGGTGTGTTTTCCTGCCGGGGGTCCGGGGGTGTCCCCCGGATACTATAGGGTCGGTGGGCGGGCCCTGAAACACTAACTTGTATGATACCACTATGGCCGGATTCGGACTCCTGATCGACTACCAGTTCTGTACGGGCTGTCATACCTGCGAGATCGCCTGCAAGGAGGAACATGACCTGCCGGTAGGCCAGTGGGGGATCAGGATTCGCCAGTCGGGTCCCATGCGGTATGCGGAGGACAAATGGACCTTCGACTATATACCGGTCCCGACAGATCTCTGTGACCTGTGCCATGAGAGGGTGAAATCCGGATTGCAGCCCGCCTGTGTCAAGCACTGCCAGGCGGGTGTGATGAAATATGGAACCATCAGGGAACTGGCGGAATACATGGAACTCAAGCCGAAAACCGTTCTTTTCCGCCCGGAGGTGGAGGAACAGTGACTCTCAAGACCTCATGCAGATTCTGCGCCTCGAGGTGCGGCATGCTGGCACATTTTGAGGGCAAGAAGCTCACCCACGTCGAAGGCGATCCGGGACATCCCGTGAGCCGTGGGTGGTGCTGTGCGCGGGGGAGAGGGGCGACCGCCGGGCAGTTCGCGAAAGCAGTTGGGCCGGTGGTTCCGCACCTGTAACGGCTATAAAAGGAAATCGCGCAAGTATGTACGGTGCCAGAAATGGCCCCTGCCAGCGAGTGTCTTAAGGAATCTCTTCAGTAAGAGGTGACTCCGGGGGGCTGGGGGTGTCCCCCAGCTTCAATAGTCCCACATTATTGGGGCATTTAAGGGGTTGATCTGAGGTTTTTATAGACAAGACCAATTTTCACTTTCTACCTGACATGATATAATTGGTCAGCGTTTTTATAATTGGATGCTTATTTTTTAGAAAAACAAGGGAGTGTGAAACATGAAAAAGCTGGCTTACCTGGTGATTGCCCTGATGCTTGTGGCAAGCTTCACACTGGTTGCTGTTGGGCAGCAAAGTGCGGGAGCTCAAGGTACTATACATTACGTTGACCGCAATGTGAGCACGCCCGGCGACGGTAGCTCATGGGGTAACGCTTACGCATATTTGACTGAAGCACTTAACAACGCTACGAGTGGGGATGAAATACGGGTGGCCGAGGGTACCTACTACCCGGATGATGGTATGCCAAGTCCGGACATATCATGGCACTCCTTTAATATCGGTGACGATATATCCGTATATGGAGGCTATCCCACTGGCGGTGGGACTCGCGACTGGGAAAGCAATGTAACCATTTTAAGCGGTGAAATACAGCAGAATGAAATAGATCACGACAACTCCTATCATGTGGTCACGGTCTCCGGCGACGCCCTCCTGGACGGATTTACCATCACTGGTGGTTTTGCCGACGGGGGAACTTATCCTACCTTTGTAGGAGCTGGTGTGTTCATTGAGGCAGATACCTCGCCAGATATATCCAATTGCGTAATTACCGGCAACCAGGCTCCCGGTTCGGAGACTGACGGGATGGGTGGTGGAATGTATATAGAGGGAGGCGCGTCTCCGACCATAACTGATTGTACCTTCAGCAATAATTTTACTTATGAAGGTGGCGGTATATATGGTGCGGCTTCCTCACCCACAATAACCAATTGCGTATTTTCCGGAAATGAGGCGATCGGTGGAACCGAAGAGTTTTTTGGTGGTGGTGGTGGGTTGTTTATCGGGGGAGGTGAATCTACGACCATAACTGATTGTACCTTCAGCAATAATTCTGCTGAAGTCTTCGGTGGGGGAATGTTAGCCATTGAATCAATGTCAACTATCACCGGCTGTGTCTTTGACAGTAACTCCGCCGGGGCCGGAGCCGGTATGTTTAACATGGACTCCTCTGTAACTGTAAGCGATTGCGTTTTTGACGGTAATGAGGCTAATGGGATTTCAGAAGTGCCGGGGGTTGGTGGCGGGTTGGTAAATGTGTTTTCATCAACTGTATTAACAAACTGCCTCTTCTTCGGCAATTCCGCTAAAGACGTCGGAGGAGGGGTTTATACCGAACAAGCATCGACAACAATAACCAATTGCACCTTCTACGGCAACTCGGTGACGGGAACTTCCTTTGAAAACCCTGGCGGGGCTGTTTGCCATTATGTTGATGATCTCAATCAGACACAGATAACTAATTGTATTATCGATGGTAACACTCCGGACCAGATAGCATACTTTGATGAAGGTCCAGAGCCAGAGAGTATGGATGCGCTCCCGGAAGCGATTGAACCTGAGAACGGTAACGGATTGACCGTAACCTACTCGGATATTCAGGGAGGCTGGGATGGAGAGGGCAACATAGACGAGGACCCGCTGTTCGCCAATGCCGAGGGCGGCGACTTCCACCTGACTCAGAACTCACCCTGCATCGACGCGGGCACCAACGACGCTCCTGCCCTGCCCGAAAAGGACTTCGACGGCAACGACCGCGTAATAAACGGCACCGTCGATATGGGGGCCTATGAGTTCGGCACGGAGCCCTCCGGACCAGGTTCCCTCATCGATGGAATCTGTTACAGCATCTATCCAACCATCGAACCGGCGGGTGCGGGCACAATAGTGGAAAACCCGGACGCGCTGGCTTACTGCAGAGAGGAGACCATCACCGTAACAGCCAG
>JAWOBX010000023.1:0-23368 GCA_046484125.1 Dehalococcoidia bacterium
GATCAATAAGGGTTGGCGGGCGGGCAAAGGCCGCCGAAGGCGAAGGAGATTCCCGATCGGGTTTCGGAGCACTGAACTCCCTTGTATCCCTCCCGTATCGGGGTACGGGACATGCCTTTCCGAAAGAGGGATAATTTAAGGGGGTTGGCGAGTCATTAGGAAAAGCGAGGCGTTTCGGGGGGCGCAGCCCCCCGAGATTAACAAGGGCGGTTGGGCGGGAAATGACCGCCGAAGGCGGATACAGTTAGCGGGTCTAGAGTCGGGAGGGAAGAGGTTACCGATCGGGTTTGGGAACGACAGATGAAAGCCGGGGTTTCGGGGCCGCAGGCCCGGAGGTAAACAAGGGTTGGCGGGCGGGCGAAGAAGAGTAATTAATGAAAAGCAAAGTGGTGATACTGTTGACGGAAGACGATGAGGGGCCACCGCCTGGGATGCAATATCTACATCTACAAACCGGTGGACTACGAGAAGTTCGCCAACGCCACCAGGCAGCTCGGCCTGTTTTGCCTGACGGTGCAGATACCGAAAATAGGTGGGAATGGAGAGATAGAGAGGAATGACTGACGAAAATACAGCCCAGGAGAAGTCAATTGAAGCCCCTCTCATATTGATCATCGAAGATGATAACGCCCTGGCGAAACTCATTCAAATAAATCTCCGTAGGTCAGGGTTCCGAGCCGACGCTGTGGGTACTGGCGAAGAGGCTGTGGAAAGAGTCTCTACCAGCCCTCCGGATCTGCTCCTCCTGGATTACCGCCTTCCGGACATGTCCGGGCAGGAGGTCATCAGCGCGCTTAATGAAAGGCGGTGCGGCGTTCCCTTCATGGTCGGTACCGGACGCGGGGACGAGGCAACAGCGGTGGAGATGATGAAAATGGGGGCCAGAGACTACCTGGTCAAGGATCAATCTTACCTTGAACGGTTGCCCCGTGCGATCACACTTATTCTGGAGCAACTGGAAACGGAGAGAAAACTGCGAAGGGCTGAGGAGGAACAGAGACTCCTGATCGATCAGTTGAAGGAATCCAGACTTCAGCTTATTCATTCGGCGAAAATGAGCGCGGTTGGCACGCTCGTGGCAGGGGTAGCCCATGAACTTAACAATCCGATTATGAGTATAATCAACTTCGTCCAGTACTGCCTGAAACATACCGGGGAGGATGATCGCCGATATGCCGTGCTCAGTGATGCTGAGCAGGAAGCAAAACAGTGCGCCCATATAGTCCGCAACCTGCTTACGTTTTCGCACAACCGGACAAACGGGGATGAAGATTATATGAAAGCCGGCTTGCAGGCACCCCTGGAGCGCGTTCTGACATTACTTTCCTACCGGACGGAGAAAGAGCAGGCTACAATCAACTCACACATCGCTCAAGACGTCCCGGAGATTACCATGAAACCAAAAATGATACAACAGGCTATCCTCAACCTGGTAAACAATGCCATGGACGCTGTGATAGACAGCCCGGAAAAAGAGATTGAGGTCGATATTCGCAGGAAGGGCGATATCGTGCGGATAACAGTGAAAGACAGCGGAACAGGCATCAGTCCGGACGACTTGCCCAGGATTTTCGAGCCGTTTTTCACCACCAAATCACCGGGGAAAGGCACCGGCCTGGGTCTATCGATTACCCAGAGTATCATCGATGAGCACGGGGGAAAGATATTCTGTGACAGCCATCCCTGTGCAGGTACCACATTCGAGATTAATCTGCCAATAGACGGCAACAAAGTAATGGGGAGGATAAATGACTAAAAGAATACTGGTGATCGATGATGATGAGTCGATCAGGAAGGCATTTGCGCTGGCCTTAGAAGACACGGGGTACAGTGTAAATACCGTCGAATCCGGAGAGAGAGGACTGGAACAGGCAAGGGGTACCAGTTACGACCTGTATTTTCTCGATCTTAAAATGCCGGGGATGGATGGCGTCCAGACGCTGCATGAACTCCGCGATATTGGGGTCAAGGCACCGATTTACGTTGTCACAGCCTTTCATGAAGAGTATTTCGAGCAACTTAAGAACGCGGAGAGGGATGGGGTAGATTTCGAACTGCTCCATAAACCGGTTACCGCCGACCAGATCGTCCTGGTAGCCAGAAGCGCACTGGAGGGACCTATAGGGCACCAATGAATATGCCACACTATGTCTGCCAGGTGATAACGAACCCTTTATGATTATGGATTTGCATTAAGGAGTTACCATGAACAAAGTCGTTTTAAAGCTGTATACGGCCGGTAAGAACTTGAGTCCCCAGGAATCAGCCACACTCGAAAACCTCAGGCGCATCTGTGATGCAGAGCTGGGCGGACAATACGAGCTGGAGATCATTGATATACTGGAAAACCCGGCTATCGCGGAAGCAGAGGAGATCATAGCCACCCCAACACTGGTTAAGGAACTGCCCCCACCACCAAAACGAATTATTGGCGAGATATCCAATACTGAAAAGATACTGATGGAACTGGAATTGGAGCGCATTATCGAGAAGTGAACCGGTAATCCGGATTTTCTCTTTCGTCAACCATAAACGCGCGATATATCCGGTCTGCAGGGAAAAGTGTTAATATCAACCATCAGGTGGAGTCAAGCACAATGAGTGACGCTCTAAAAGCCGAAGACGGAAGCCCCCAAACTCCGGTCATCCTTGTGGTCGAGGATGACGAAGCCCTGCTAAAGCTTATCCGCAGGAATCTGGAAAGGGGCGGCTTCTGCACCGAAGGCGTCGTTACCGGCAGGGAAGCTATCGATGGGATAGTAAACAATCCACCCGACCTCCTTTTACTCGATTATCTCCTTCCGGATATGACCGGACAGGAAGTGGTTGCCGGCCTCAAGGCCCGGCAATGCGAGGTTCCTTTTATCGTCGGCACCGGCAGGGGTGACGAGGTAGCGGCAGTGGAGATGATGAAAATGGGGGCCAGGGACTATCTGGTCAAGGACGCGTCATACCTCGAGCGGCTTCCACGGACGATTAGACTGATTCTCGAGCAAATATCCATGGAAAAAAGAACAGCGGAGGCAGAGAAAGCGCTGCGAACCAGTGAGGAAAAGTTCAGAACCATTTTTCATAGTGCCAACGATGAGATAATCGTTCTGGATAAGGAAGGCACCGTGGTCGACCGGAATGTCAAAGGTGAGAACATCCTGGGTTATACTTTCGAGGAAGTGGCGGGTAAAAGAATCGGGGAACTGAATTACATTTTGCCTGACAACCAGTTACCCAGGATGGCAGAGCTGTTTTCAAGCGCCATGGGCGGAACCGGTGGAAGGGGTTTTGCTGAACTAGAAATGCCCCATAAGAATGGCTCAATGGTCTCAGTCCAGGCCAGCATATCGCCGATAGAAATAGCCGGCCAGAGGGAAGGCATCATAGTGGTATTGAGGGATATTTCCGAGCGAAAACGCGCGGAAGGGGAACTCCGTCAAGCCCACGCTCAACTTCAGGAAGCGATGGAACAGCTCAAGGCCAGTCAGGAACAACTCATCCAGTCAGAAAAGCTCGCTGCCATCGGACAGCTGGTCTCCGGAGTCGCACACGAGCTTAACAATCCATTGATGGCCATCTCCGGCTATTCCGAAATACTTATGAATATGCCAGACGAGCAGGCAGCAGCCAGCTACATACAGAATCTCCATAAAGAGACCGGTCGAGCCATCTCCATCATACAGAACCTGCTCTCTTTCGCCAGAAAACAGGAGCCCAGGAAAAAGCCGACTTCCATCAATTCAATCGTAGATAGTGTTATCAAGCTTCGCTCATATAAGCCCGGCATGGACAATATCGGCGTCGAACTGTATCCTGCCGAAGATTTACCGAAGGCCATGGTCGACTTCCATCAAATGCAGCAAGTGTTCGTCAACCTGCTTATCAATGCTGAACAGGCGCTGAAGAGGCTTAATGGTGAGGGAAAGGTATCTATTTATACCAGACAGGTCAACGGGGCTATTGAGATTGATTTCAGCGATAACGGCCCGGGGATCCCGGAGGATATACAGGGAAAAATCTTCGATCCTTTTTTCACCACCAGAGAAGTGGGACAGGGGACGGGACTCGGACTGAGCATCTGCTATGGAATAATTCAGGAGCACGGTGGGGAGATATCAGTGCAGAGCACTGAGGGGGGCGGGACCACGTTTACCATCAGGCTCCCGGGTATAAATACCAGCCTCAGTAGCGCTGCTGATTCAACCTAACTGTGACACTGAAACAATACGGAACCGGGGATCAAGGAACCTCTTCAGTAAGAGGTTCCTTCGGGGGCTGGGAGTTGATCAGAGGTTCCTTAAGTAACAGGCTGGTTTATCATGAGTATTAGGTACAAAATACTGATCCTGATCTTCATCGTTATCGTTGCAGCGGGCGGAATCACCACGTTCATAGCCAGAGATGTGTCCAGAGATACTGTCAGGGCACAGATAAGCGACCATCTCAGTACCACAGCCCAGTCCAAGTCGCAGCAGATCGAGACGGCGCTCGCGGAAAAACGCGAAAGGTCAGAGATGGTCGGAGGAGTGATCACAAGCCTTTTAAGCGGACCATACCTCACGGAAATGGGGGATGACATCGATCCGGCAATAATGGGAGCTGTACTGCAATTGACAAAACAGGAAGACCCCTTAACCCTCGAAGCGGTCATATGGGATAAGCAGGGAAAGCTGCTCACCTCTACCAATCCCGATTATGATTTTGTTGCCGACGCGAAAGACGAGGAGTTCTTCCTGACCGGTTTCGAACAAACTTATCTCAGCGATATGTACATGGATTCAGGATTAAATGAGCCGGTCCAGTTTTCCGCGTCGCCCGTGGTAATTGGAGGAGAGGTTATCGCTGTTGTTGGCGTTATCACCGCATCATATGACCTCTTAGCTATTACAACGAACAGAACGGGACTGGGAGAAACTGGAGAAGCCTACCTGGTAAACAAAGACGGATATATAATAACTCCGTTGCGGTTCACAGATGACGCGATGTTCAATCACCGGATAGGCACCGAAAGATTCCAGCAGTCAAATATAGAGGGTGCGAAAAACGAGACCGTTTCCTCGCAGAATTACCTTGGAGTGGATGTGCTGGCTATCTCGACAGAGATTCCTGAAACCGGATGGACACTTATGGTGGAAAAGGGCTCCTCGGAAGCGTTCAGCCCTGTTTCCAAAATGACCAGGACAATGCTGTGGGTTTTCATTGGAGTACTATCGGCAGGTGCCCTGGGAGCCATATTCCTCTCAGGCCGGATAACAGGTTCACTCCGTCACCTTAATCAGGGGGTCCAGGAGGTAATGAAAGGCAACCTGGACTATAAGTTCTCCGTAACTGATAAAGACGAGATTGGAAAACTGTCCACGGCATTCGAGGAGATGACAGAGGCTCTGAAGCGCAGCCGCGCTGAGCTGGAGGATTACAACACCAGACTTGAAGATATGGTCAAGGATAGAACAAGGGAACTCTCGGAGACAAATGAAGGCCTGCGAAGGGAAATGGCTGAACGCAATAAGGCCGAATATGACCTCCGGAAGGCACACAATCAGCTCAAGGAAGCCATGGAAAAGCTTGAGAACAGCCAGGAACAGCTTCTTCAATCAGAAAAACTGGCTGCCGTGGGACAACTGGTTTCCGGCGTAGCCCATGAGCTCAACAACCCGCTTATGGCCATTTCGGGTTACACCGAATTGATGTTGAGGCGGGTTGAGGATGAGACCACCAAACGAGATCTGGAACGTTTACAGGAAGATACAAACAGGGCAATAGCGATCATAAGGAACCTGCTCTCGTTCGCCCGGAAACAGGAAACCCAGAAAATGCCAGTTTCCGTCAATGACATCATTCAAAGTGTGGTCAAGCTGCGCTCCTATGAATTGAGTCTTGAAAATATATCAATGGAGACCGATCTTGACCCCGACTTACCGGAAGCAATGGGGGATTTTCAACAGCTCCAGCAGGTTTTTCTGAACCTGTTGCTCAATGCTGAACACGCTTTAAAAGATCGTAAAAAGGGAGGAAAACTCTCAATCAAGACGAGGAACACTGATAGTAATATCACAGTGAATCTCAGCGATAACGGTCCCGGAATACCTCCCGAGGTGCAGGAAAACGTTTTCGAGCCGTTTTTTACTACCAAGGAAGTCGGGGAAGGAACAGGTCTTGGATTGAGTATATGTTACGGCATAGTCGAGGAGCATGGAGGGAAAATATACTTTCAGAGTACCAGCGGAGAGGGAACAGTCTTTACCGTGGAACTGCCTGTTGCAATACAGGAGGACACTGCTGGCACATTGTAATGTATGTCCGTTTAATTAATGTAAGACTATAACCAGGGCTGAATTCAAAAGGGAGATGCGCAGGCCGTGCATAGGGCCCTGGCACCTATTAATGAAGGGAGGGATCAATAAATGGCTGATGGTGAGCTAAAAGGAACGGTGATGGTGGTCGATGACGACGAGTCGCTGCGCGATATAGTCGCCAGGGCGTTAAGGGATGAGGGCTATCAGGTGGTGAAGGCAATGGATGGTCAGGACGCTCTGGACCTGATAGCGCGCAGGAAGTTTGACCTCGTGTTCCTGGATATACGAATGCCGGGATTCCATGGCCAGGACGTACTGACGCTGATAAAATCGACAAAGCCTGAAATACCGGTGGTAATGCTGACCGCGGTGACAGAGCAGGAATCGGAGGATGAGGCCATCAGGCGCGGGGCCAATGCATACTTAAGAAAACCGTGCAATTTGGAAGATATCGTCAAGGTCGCGAGGGAATTCCTTGACAGCGGGGGGCCGGCTGTTGAGTCCGCCGGAGAAACCAGACCGTAAAAGAGGAAAGACGGACTTACTACCTGGCAGCAGCCCTAAAGCGTTTTAAGGATAGTCGCTTGTCCCTGGAGAAATGGGGGCACCCGGAGGCCTGGCTGGAACCAGCTTAAACGCCTTACCTCTAATATCACCTCAGGAAATGGAGAGGGCGGTTTTTCTCGGACGTAAATAAAAGGGAAGGCTGGAGAAATATGGAAAAAGAGAAAAGTGATATACATATACTGGTGGTAGATGACGAGGACAACATAAGAGATATCGTCTCGCGCACTTTAAGTCAGGAAGGCTACTCTGTATCCGAGGCGGCAAACGGGGATGAAGCTTTACGCAAGATCGGGCAATACGGATTTGACATCATATTTCTGGATATCAAGATGCCCGGCATAGATGGACTTGAGGTTCTGAGTAAAGTCAAAGCCGACAATTCGGATACAAAGGTGATACTTCTCACCGGCGCTGCTGACAGTAGAGTTCTTGAGGCCCAGTCCATGGAGAACGGGGCTTTCGCGTCTATATTGAAACCATGCAGTCTCAGCCAACTGATCGAAACAACTGAAAAGGCCCTTGGTTCTTCTAATAAAACCTGACTCAGTAACGGATTCCTTAAAGCGGCCGGTAGTGAATCAGGAGAGTGGTTCATGAAGGATATGTCGAAGACGAAGAAACAGTTAATTGAAGAAATGGACCAGCTTCGCCAGCGTGTGGTGGAGCTGGAGACGTATGAAATCGAGCGTGAGGAATTCGACAGGTCTCTCCGTGAAACACACGAAAAATTGCGGGCTATGTTTGAATCGACCACGGATACCATTATAGTGACGGATCTTGAAGGAACCATCCTTGAGGCGAATGAAGCGGCGACAGAGATGACCGAATACCCCGCGGAGATTCTCATTGGTATGAACGCATTCGAGTTGATATCTCCCGAATATATAGACTCCGCCACGGAGGTAATCGGACAAACGTATCAGAAGAACCGTACCGGTTACAATGAGGTGAAGTTCCTGACCGCGAATGGCGAGACGCGCGACGCGGAGTATCAAACTACTCTTTTGAACGACAGCCATAACAATCCTGCCGGATTCATTACCATTACCCGAGACATTACCGAACGCAAACGGGCAGCCGAGAGACTGCGGCAAAGAGAGGAAAAGCTGCGCATAGTATTCGACTCCATCGGAGACGCCATAACCATAATAGACACAGACGGTACAATTACCGAGGTAAATGAGGCGTCCGCGAGGTTCAGCGGGTTCGGCAGGGAAGAGATAATCGGCCGAAGCGGACTCGAGTTTGTATGCGAAAGAGACCGGGAAAAAGTCGCCAACGACATTTTGAACAAGTTTAAAAACAGGGACCAGGCCCTTCTGGAATACAGCCTGCTTGCCAAGGATGGAAAAGAATACGCGGGGGAGGTTAACGCCACGCTGCTCCGCGATGAATATAACAGGCCGGTGGAACTGATAACGGTTCTGAGAGATATCACCTGGCGCAAGCAAATGGAGGAGCAGCTACGCGAAAGCGAGGAGCGGCTCAGAGCGCTTTTCGATAACGCCCCTGACGCAATCTTCACCAACACGCTGGAAGGTACGCTGCTCGATGGAAACAGGGCGGCCGAGGAATTACTGGGCTATACCAAAAAGGAGCTGGTTGGCAAAAGCTTCTTTGAAGCAGGAATACTTCCCGATGAGTATTTAAACCTGGCGCTGCAAAAGCTGGAGGAGAGCAAAAAGGGCATTCTAACCAAACCAGTCGAATTCGAGCTGATCAGGAAGGACGGCTCCCGGGTTACAGTGGAGATAATGAGCATAACAATATCCACCGAGGGAAAAGGTGAGATAATGGGCATAGCCCGTGATGTGACCGACCGCAGGCAAATGGAAGAGGCCCTCCAGGAATCGGAGCGGAACTACAGGGTCCTGTTCGAAAGGGCTATTGAGGGGATAGTGGTCATCGACGTGGAGACCATGAGGGTAGTACTGTGCAATCAGTCAGCCGCGAGGCAGTATGGATTCGAAAAGGCCGAGGACATCATCGGCCTTTACTCCCTCGACTGGGTTCACCAAGACGACCGGGAAAAGGTTATGACCTCCATTGCGGAGGACATGTTTGAGAGGAATCTACAGAGCGTCCTGGAGATTCGCACCATAACCAGGGGAGGGGAGGAGAAATGGGTAAGCGTAACCAGCACCACCACCGAATACCAGGGCAAACTCGCCGGACTGATCTCATTCAGGGATGTAACCGAGCGAAAAAAAGCGGAGGATGCGCTGCGTAATTCGGAAGAGAAGCTGCGTGCGACTTTTGAATCGGTCAGAGACGGCATCATAGTGGTTGATCTGGAAGGTAAGGTGCTTCAGGTAAACGATGCCGCAACCAGTATCACGGGCTACACAACCGACGAACTCATCGGCAAGAACGCGCTGGACTTCACCTACGGAGAAGATCGGGGTAAAGTTATCGAGGATATGGCCAGGACCCTGGAGAATGTGTCCATAATACCGGTAACAAGCTACCGGCTGGTTAATACCGATGGCGACGTTATTGATGTGGAGTCCAGAAACAGCGTAATCAGAGACAGTGCCGGAAATCCGGCCGGATTCGTGGGCATCCTGCGTGACGTCACTGAAAGCAGAAAAGCCGAGGAAGCGCTCAGGCAGTCGGAGGAGAAATACAGGTCACTGGTGGAGAATATCAATGATGTAGTCTTTTCCCTTGATCAGGTGGGTTATTTTACCTATGTCAGTCCTTCCATTGAAAAAGTAGCGGGCTATAAGCCGGAGGAGATAACCGGGGAACACTTCAATCGGTTTATACATCCTGAGGATTTCGCCGAGGCATTCTCCAGTTTCGAACGTTTCGGGCAAGGGGATATCGGGCCCCTTGAATTCAGAGGCGTTGGCAAGACTGGCACTATTCATTATATGAGAGTCTCTCCTCAATATTTGTGGGAGGGCGACCAGTTGATGGGCGTGACCGGTGTCATGTCCGACGTTACCGAGATGAAGTTAACCGAGATGGCGCTGCGTGAAAGCCAGGAAAAGCTCAGGGGTATGTTCGAATCCATGCATGATGGTGTAACAGTGGCCGATTTAGAGGGTAAAATCGTGGATGTCAACGAGGCGGCCGTAAGAATCGCGGGGTTCGACAGAAGGGAAGAGGCAATCTGGGTTAACGGACTTGAATTCATCGCCGAGAAAGACCGGGGTCGCGCACTGGAGGATATGGCTAAAGCATTCGAAGAAGGCCGAGTCGCTACCATTGAATATGAAATGTTAAACAGGAAAGGTCAACGATTCGACCTCGAAATCGCCGCGAATCTCATGCACGACAGTTCGGGCAATCCTACCGGGTTCATAAGCGTTTTACGCGATGTTACCGAACGGAAGCAGGCGGAGGAACAAATACGCCGCGCTCACGCCCAACTACAGGAGGCTATGGAACAGCTCAAAGCGAGTCAGGAGCAACTCCTCCAGTCGGAAAAACTGGCTGCAGTCGGCCAACTGGTCTCCGGTGTGGCTCACGAACTTAACAATCCGCTCATGGCGATACATGGATACGCCGAATTGATGCTGAGGAATGTCCATGATGAACCCACCAGGAGCGACCTGGAACACTTAAAGCACGACGCAGATAGAGCGATCGCGATCGTTCGCAACCTGCTTTCTTTTGCCCGAAAACAGGAATCCAAAAAGGTTCCTGTCTCGATCAATGACGTCATTGACAGCATAGTTAACCTGCGTTTTTACGAATTGAGCCTGGATAATATAACAGTGGAGACCAGGCTCTCTCCCGACCTTCCGGATATACTGGCCAATTTCCAGCAGCTTCAACAGGTCTTCCTTAATCTGCTGCTGAATTCCGAGCATGCCATAAAGTCCAGTGCCGGAAAAGGACACGTCCTTATAGAGACCGTTCGTAATGATAACAATATCCTGGCCTATTTCAGCGATGATGGCCCGGGCATTCCCGCCCAGATGCGGGGAAGGGTTTTCGAGCCTTTCTTCACAACCAAGGATGTAGGTGAAGGAACCGGTCTGGGCCTAAGCATCTGCTATGGCATCATCCAGGATCATGAAGGCGAGATTTTCGTAGAGAGTACCGGAGGTTCCGGAACCACCTTTAAGATCGAGCTCCCAATCGCAGATGCTTGAACACAGTCATGACTGTGCCAGATCCTCACCACACTATTTAAGAACCATCCGAATTTGTTCCCCGGCAACAACACGTGTTCATCCTGAAGCCGACCGGAGATCGCGGGCGCGAACCGGGAATATCTTCGTATACCGATGGCATAAACAGCACGCTGGTACAAGCATACCACCCTGGCAGCCTATTCCCGATTTGCGAATCACGCACTTAAAAGGTTAAGATATTACCTGAAGGAGCTCAAGGATAAACAAAGTGCCGGGGGCGGGACTCGAACCCGCACCCGCTTTGAGGCGGAACGGATTTTAAGTCCGTCGCGTCTGCCATTCCGCCACCCCGGCAACGTTTAGATTTTATCCCTTTTGAGTGACCAATTCAACAACCATACATTGCCGGGAACGTCGACCCGCACAGGGCTCTTCTACCCTCCGGGTGAGGAGCGAAACCTGTTTCCTGATAATATGGCCGGGTTGAATCATTTCGAAAATGATGCGAGAGAACAATAATTCAGGCATCCTCAGATTCATATTATATCCCTGGAACCTGCTCCTTCGTACCTCGGATAATGTCGCCGGTATTATACTCGCCACTCTGATAGGTATCGGCTCCGGATTCGGTGCCGTGGCCTTCTGGAAACTGATCGAGTACTCCAGCTGGCTTTTCTTTAAAAAGGGGGCTGACTGGTTTGATCCGCTCGGCGAGTATTACGTCATTATTCTTCCCGCCGTCGGCGGCCTCATCATTGGACCCGCAATCTATTACTTCGCCCGTGAGGTCAAAGGAGAAGGCCCGCCCGGCATAATGGAATCCATCGCCGTAAGGGGTGGGCGCATACGAAACCGCGTCGCGATTGTCAAGGTAATAGTATCCTCGATCTGCATCGGAAGCGGCGGGTCGGTGGGCCGTGAAGGCCCCATCGTTCAAATCGGGGGGTCACTGGGGTCAACCATCGGTCAGTTATTCCGTGTTCCAGAGCAATGGTTACAGACACTGGTTCTTTGCGGGGTAGCCGGAGGAATATCCGCCACCTTCAATGCGCCGATCGCGGGCGCATTCTTTGCCCTTGAAGTAGTGCAACGCCGGATAGTGGCGCTTAACGTCGGCTTCGTAATATTGAGTTCAGTGATGGCCAATATTATCGCCAGGATATTCCTCTTTGACGAAGATAGCCCAACCTCATTTGTGGTACCCGAATATGGCATGGAGAGCAATCAGGAGGTACTTCTCTATCTGCTGCTGGGCTTGATATGTGCCATAGCCGCCCTCGCGTTCATCAGGTTTTTCTATGTGACTGAAGACTTCCTCAACAGATGGAACATTCCCATGTACATTCTTCCCGCCGCCGGGGGACTTCTTATAGGAGCTATAGGATACATTTCGCTTGAGTTCGTCTCATCCAGTACACTAATGGCCGATATATTCGGAGTCGGTTACGGGGCTCACTATGGAGCCGGCGGGGAATTCTTTGAGAAGGGGACAGTGGATGGTTTGCTGCTGGGTGAGGGGACAATACCTGTAGTCCTTTCCCTGGTAGCACTGAAGGTACTGGCAACATCAATTACACTCGGTAGCGGAGGGAGCGGCGGCGTGTTCGCCCCATCGCTTTTCATTGGCGCCGCCCTGGGCAGTGCGTGCGGAATTCTTTTCAATGACCTTTTTCCCAACGCAACAGCCCCGGTCGGGGCTTACGCCGTGGCAGGAATGGCCGCGTTTTTCGCTGTCACAGTCAGGGGGCCTATAACTGCCATATTGATTATCTTTGAGTTAACGGGGGACTACAATATTATCCTCCCCGTGATGACCGCCGTTGTTACAGGAGTTATCGGGGGACGTGTATTCTCCAGAGACAGTATTTATACCCGGCGTTTGAAGCGGCAGGGGATAGACTTAAGCCAGATGGAAGAGCGGGATATTATGAGAACCGTAAAGGTGGGGCAGGTTATGACACCGAATTTCCCCTCCGTGCCTCCGCAAATGCCGGTTAACGACTTGCTGCGACAGATGGAACAAATGGGACACCTTGGCTTCCCGGTGGTCGATGCTGAAGGCCGACTCCAGGGCATTGTCACTCTTACGGACGTACATGCCGCTACCGAGCAGGAGGGCGCGGATATCACTACACTCAAAGCCGGGGATATAGCTACCACCAAATCACTGATCGTCGCTTATCCGGACCAGACTCTAAAACAGGCTCTGCTCAGGCTCGGCGCAAAGGATTTTGGACGGATACCGGTGGTAGACCGTAACGACCCCGGCAAGCTTCTAGGGGTACTGAGGCGACACGATATAGTACGAGCCTACGTTTCCGGTGCCAGTAAATCCGTTCAGCAGACAGGCCCCCCGGATGGATCAATCGTCTTTTGACAGCCTCATAACCATAGGGTATCATTGTTTCAGACTCGACCATCTTTGAGTTTCATGTACAATAAGGAGCCCGATTGAGCACGATAACCGGTCTGCGAGGGTTTTCGGTAAGGAGCTTCTGGAACTACATCGATGTTCTGAAGCCCCGGGAGACCTCCCTGTTAACTTTCATAGGCATCTGCGCTGCCATAGTCGCTGCGGAGGGCTATCCGGCGGCCTTGCCGATGTTTGGTGTCTTTGCCGCTGTTTTGCTCGGCAGTGGTGGCTGCAACGGGCTCACCAATTACCTGGATAGAAACGTCGATGTGAGGATGCCGCGGACATGCGGAAGGGCCATTCCATCGCAACGGATATACCCGCCGGAGAAAATTCTGCCCCTGGCCGCCGGTCTGGTTATTGCGGCTCTGATCCTGGCATGGATGCTTCATCCGCTTTGTTTCCTGTTTGGTTTTGCGGGTACGGGCGCATCTTTGATCTATAGAAAGAGGTCTGTATGCATATTTCAGGGCACAATAGCGGGGTGCGCTCCGGTACTGATTGGATACCTCGCTCTGAGTCCGCACCTGAACTTGACGATTCTGTTCATGTGCCTTCTGATCGCATCCTGGATACCGCTCCACGTCTGGAGTGTGATGATATCGCGGCGCAGCGAATATATCCAGGCCAACATCGCCTACTTCCCTTTAACGATAAAAGAATCCAGCGCAATCAGTCTTCTCATATCACTTTCGATAATATTATATGTATGCTCTCTACTCCTATGGCATGTAGCGGATTTCGGCTGGTTTTTCTTTGCAGCGGCTAATATCCTGGGCGCTGTTATGGTATATGCCAGCATGCAGCTCATGCGAAACGCCGATTCCAGAGAAGCCTGGAGAGTATACAAGATATCTTCATTCCCCTACCTGGGTCTCATCTTTATGGCCATGTGCCTCAATTTCTGGCTTTAAATGGAATTATTTCAGGTAGAAAGCGCCTGTCCACAAACCGGAGCCCGAGCCGGTTTATTGCGTACCCCGCATGGAGATCTCAATACTCCAGCGTTTATGCCACTCGCCACCCAGGGTTCGGTCAAAACACTTGATCCCGTTGACCTTCATGCAATTGAAGCGGGAATGCTGCTGGGGAATACCTACCACCTCTATTTAAGGCCCGGGATTGAAGTAATAGAGGCAAGTGGCGGGCTTCAGCGGTTCATGGCCTGGGATGGACCGATGCTCACCGACAGCGGCGGTTTCCAGGTCTTCAGCCTGGCACACCTGCGCCGGATTAATGACCGGGGGGTTGTCTTTCGTTCGCACATCGACGGAAGCGAGCATTTCCTTACACCGGAACTGGCTATAGAAATTCAGGAATCCCTGGGGGCTGACATCATCATGGCTTTCGATGAGTGCTCTCAATTCGACGCGGACGAAAGCGCCATTCGGAATGCAATGCAAAGGACACACCGGTGGGCAGAGCGTTGCCGAAAAAAACACAGACGATCCGATCAGGTACTGTTTGGCATTATCCAGGGAGGCGTTTCACTTAAACTGAGGACGGAATCATCGGAAGTCATGCTTTCTCTGGACTTCCCTGGATACGCCATCGGCGGTTTAAGTGTCGGAGAGCCGAAACACCTGATGTATTCAATTACCGGAGAAACCGCCGCTATGTTGCCGGCCGACAAACCCAGGTATCTGATGGGAGTCGGGTCACCGGAGGACCTTGTTGAGTGTGTTTCTCTGGGCATCGACATGTTCGATTGCGCCCTCCCCACCCGTATAGCCCGAAACGGCGCCCTTTTCACCAGGTATGGGCGGGCCAATATTCGTAACGCCCGTTTCAAAAGTCAGCTTGAGCCGGTTGATAACGAATGCGATTGCTACACCTGCCGGGCTTTCTCGGCAGCCTATCTGCACCATCTTTTCAAATGTGAGGAGCTTCTAGGTTACAGGCTGGCGACCATACACAATTTGCGGTTCATTCTCAAACTCATGGCCCATATGCGCCGGGAAATACAGAATGGAACGTTCTCGGGGTTTAAAGAGGATTTTGTGGCAAATTATCAGGCCGTTGATCATGAGGTCAGGATGAACCAGAAGGCCAGGTGGATAGCCGCCCAGAGAGATAGGGGCAATGCCTTGTAACCCCAAAAAACAATATGTGAGGGGTATGGTAACAAATTGTACCGGGAGATGGAAAATAGCCACTTCAAGGAGTGCCAGTATTGATTCTTTTCAAACACTGTTATTTGAAAAGACAGCGTGCAGCCTTGCTTTTCATGCTGGTATTATGGCATGCTAATTACTTGAACGCTGTACACTATTCCCCACGGATATAGCGGAGGCTTGGAAGTGGAAGATTGGACCTGGGCTGAGGCCGGAGAACAGGCGCTGTACGGAGCCATCAGCGTCTTGATAGTCTTGATAATACTGACACTGTTGACCATGTTATCAGGCAGGTTAATAACCAGGTTCGAGAAATCAGGTTTTAAAGGATTCATTCGGAGAAAATAGAAAACCAACCGGGAGCTGCTGTTGGATTTCCCTTTTGATACCGGCTTTCATGATTTAACCTGGGGCAACTGCATCCTTATCCTGCTCGGTCTTGTTTTCATCTATCTGGCGATAGCAAAAAAATGGGAGCCTTACGTGCTCCTGCCAATAGGAGCCGGGGTAATACTGGCGAATCTGCCCCTCACAGGCCTTATGATCCCGCCGAACGAAGCTTCAGAGCCGGCTCAGGCCGGTCTGCTCGGGATCATCACATACTACGGTATCTTCTACTTTACGGTGCTTCCCAAGTTAATATTTCTCGGGCTGGGCGCCATGACGGATTTCAGCCCTTTGCTTGCCAATCCGAAGGGATTCCTGCTGGGAGCCGCCGCCCAGATAGGCATATTCTTTTCCTTTGCCGGCGCGCTGGCGCTGGGCTACTGGGGAGTCACTGACTTCGGTCTGAGAGAGGCCAGCGCCATCGCAATCATCGGCGGTGCCGATGGACCTACCACCATATACGCCACCGCGATACTCTCACCCGAACTGCTGGGAATAACCGCCGCCACCGCTTATTCATATATGGCCATGGTATCGTTAATCCAGCCGCCGATAATACGCGCGCTGACCACTGAAACGGAGCGTAAGATCTACATGCAACCTCAGCTCCGAGATGTCTCCAAACTCGAGATGATCATTTTCCCGCTCATATTGCTGCTTGGTGTCTGCCTGCTGGTCCCACGGGCTGCTCCACTGGTAGGACTGCTGGCAGTCGGCAACCTGCTGCGGGTCAGCGGTGTAGTTGAAAGGCTCTCCCAGACCGCCCAAACAACCTTTGTAGACGTAATCACTATCCTTCTCATGCTGGGAATTGGCGCGTCTATGCCCGCTGAACTGGTCATCAAAAAGGATACGCTCATCATTTTGGCCCTCGGACTGGCTGCCTTTTCCTTCAGTACGGCCGGGGGCACACTCATGGGTAAACTGATGAGCCGAATATCTAAAACACCCTTCAATCCAATTGTGGGAGCCGCCGGAGTCTCAGCAGTACCTATGGCGGCACGGGTCGCTCATTATGAAGGCCAGAGAGCCAATCCACGCAACTTCCTCCTGCTGCATGCCATGGGGCCTAACGTAGCCGGTGTTATCGGCTCAGCGGTTGTAGCCGGTGTGTTCCTCGGAATGCTGGATTGAAGGGTTCAGTGCCACTTTTCGGGCATTGTTTCGGGACGCTGGCGATTAAAAGTCATCTCAGGGCTTTGTTCAACACATAGACAATCACAATAATTATCAGCGCCCCCAGGAAAGCCGACCACGGATTATCGATTTGGAAGGATATCCCCAGTTCCGTATCAAACCAGTCCATCAGGTACAGCATTACCGTATTAACGACAACGGTAATAACCCCGATGGTGAAATCCCTGAATCTCCGAACGATAAAGGCTAGTACCGGATTCAGGATTACATTAACGGCACCAATTATGAGGGCTATGATGAGGACTGTCTTCCACCCGCCCGGATGTATTCCCGGTATAGCATAGCCGGCGGCACAGAACGCACCAGCCCCAACCAGGAATTCAACTATCAGGCGTTGAAAAAAGCCGCCGCTGTGAGATGTCTTTTGAAACAGCATGTTTTCGCCGGGTTAATATCCTGAACGCTTATATAAAGGAACCTCTGATCAACCCCCCAAATCCCCCAGTCATGGGGGACTTTTGAAACCGGGGGACACCCCCGGAACCCCGAAGTCGCCCCTTACTAAAAGAGTCTCCTTAAGTTACCTTACAAATCTTTTTGAAGGCGTCTCAGCTACAGCTTGCCGTCCGGTAACCCTCATCCTTACTCATTCCGAGCGGACTATGTGATTGAAAACTTTTATGGATATGTTAACCGGTAGGGATTGGTACTGTCAAATGCGGCAGAGACTCTTGAAAACATCTGCTTGAGACAAATCCGTGCGGGCATTCCCTGGGTCGCTGTTTCCGGGAAGGCTAACCACGTTCCACAGCCAGCCGCTTGGCCGCGAACCAGAAAACCATGCCAATCACTGTTAAAGGAACGAGGTAGTAGGCCACATCGATAATCCCTGTGTAATGTCCTCCGGAAGACAGCCGCGTAATCAAAGTAAACGGCGACATTCCAGCGTAATAGCTGGATCCCACAGCTACTACAAGCGATATCGAATACACAAACTGAGCTCTTTCCCTGTCACCAAACAGTAACGCGATAATACCAGCACCGAACGCAACGAAAAAGGCTACAATCGTTGCCAGTAGAAGCACCAGGGGTATATTCTCCACGGAAAGAAAATTGAACTCAAGAAGAAGTACCCACAAAGCACATTGGGCAAGAGCGGTCGCCCCGGCAGTGACTATCTTGGAGGAAAAAATCTGGCCGAGTGAGAGGGGCGCCGACCACAAGGTGTCGAGCGTCTTATCCTGCAGCTCCTCGGATATGGTATCCACCGTTATACTGCCCGCTATCAGCGCCGGAAAGAACATCAGTACGGGCACGATAATTGAATAAAAGAACTCATAACTTGTATGTGTCTTCCCCTCCAGATCGTTATAGCGGAGTTCTATCCCGCTCAGTTCCCTCAGGTAGTTTTCCGCCTTTTTAAGGGGCTCATCAAGGGTCATCAATATCAGCATAGACGCCGCGTCCGATTTCGGGAGTATTATCTTCGCTTCCACAACTTCGGAATCGCCTGGCGGAATGTAAACCAGCGCGTTCACCCTTCCAGACCGGAAAGCTTTATCCGCGGCGTCGAAGTCGTCTGAGTATGTAACCACCCGGACATTCTCATGCGATTCGATGAATCCAGCTACGGGACTGTTATCATCGCCGATAACGCCGACAGTAAGGTGAATTGGCGCGTTTTCACCAATTGTGGAAGGGTCGTAGAAGGAGGTTACTCCCACCAGCAGGATGGAGGAAAATCCGGCGATAAAAAGCTGGATGACGATAGCGAACAGGATCGTCTTTTCACGCCTGATCGACCTCAGTTCCTTCCTGATAAGAACCCAGAGTTCCCTCAAAATATCTCTCCAGCCATCATAATGAGATTATATCCGCAATGAACCACCGAACCCGCAATGATCGCGAGTGGATAGTACTTGAGCCCGAACCGCGCGGTGAGCAGACATACAATGGAAGTCGTTACCAGATGCAGAATAAACGGCAGAAAGAGAAATCCGGCACCAAGTGCAGCCTCAATGAACATGGTTTTGGAAACCACGCTCAGGGTAAGGTAAAGCAGGAGCTTTTCCCCTATTAAAAAGCCCAGCGCGGAGAAGAAGGACAGTTTGATAATACCCTTATATGTCCGAACGTCCCCACTTTGAATTAATACCGCTATGCTGCCTGACTTGGCCAGCTCCTCTGCCAGAATCGAGAAAACGAAGATAATGGCAAGTGAAGCAGCGGTATCAAGGTTCAGCCCGATTACAATGGAGGCAAACTGTATCATCAACACCACGGGAATAAGCAACAGGCTCACCAAAAAGACCGAAAGCCCCGGATGGCTCTTATTCATAACCAGATAGATTGCCTCGGCCAGTTTCCGGTGCAACGGCCTGAAGCCCATGAGGTATTCCTCATTGAATATCCTCACCCCGACAAACATGGTTACCGCAAACAGAAGATACAGAGGAAGTGTGGCCAGCATGTACTCAGTGAATCCAAAGGCTTCACCTCTGTACATTTCTACCGCCAGTGTGAGAGGGGAAAAGTAGCTGACATCACTTATACCGATGAACATGGCCGGAGTTACAAGGTAGGCTATTGTAATCCAGGCCGCCATGATGGAGAAAAACGTCTGGTCTTTAAACGTACGATATAAAAGCGCGACCATCGCCAGTGCGCTGAAGATAAACAGTGATACCGGCAGGAAAATGGCCAGGCTGAGGGGCAGACTGCCACCCAGCGCCACGGTTATAACTACGACTGCCAGCAGTGAATACAAGATGTACGGCAGCATCTTTCCAGCTATCACCTGGAAAGGGGTTACAGGCGCTGACATCAGCACAACCAGCTTACGATTGATCTTCTCCTCCATGAAGCTGCTGGTGAAGAAGATGCCCACCATGAATATGGGGATAACGTAGAAAAAAGCCAGTAATATCTGGGACATAGGGAGGGGTGGCCTTGAAATAGAAGGAACCAGTATATCTTTATCGGGCGCGAACTCGGCCTTGAACTCCGGTACGCCATTGCCTTTACGGAAATCGTCGAGTTGTCGTTTTACTTCTTTCTCGGATTCATCTGAGGCACCCCGTTCGCCCTGCTCCATTCCCGGTTCGACCGTGTCTCCGGGGTCAGGTGATTGCGGTTCCAGTATATCCCGCAGAGAGAGGGAATAATCATCACCTCCCCCCTCATCCTCAGTCGCCAGGTGTCTGATCTCCAGCCTCAGTGGAAAGGCTTCGTCGATCTCATATGTCTCCGATATCCGGAATATCTCCTGCCTTGCCAGGTAGCGCTTGAGAGCTCCCAGCGCATATTGTGAACGATCGTCCTTCCTGGATACGACCCCGCTATCATCGAGGTAGGCATCAATGGATTTATCAAAAACCATTTCATAACCCGACTCCGGGGAAAGTTCCCTGACTTTGAATCTATCATCAGTCAGCGGGGGAGCATCAGGAGATACACCTACTGTATACAGGTATCGGCTTAACGCGATATCCTGGTTGTATACCACATAGCCAATAACCGTGGCAAGTAGTATAATGGCAACAAGAGCGTATTTTGATTTGCCGGTGAATCTGGTCCTGAGGCGAGTGACCTCGCGTTTTGCAATAGTAAGTATCTCGCGCATGGCTGAAATCCGCCGTGTTGACGATTATACAATACATGAAGGATAAATGTGCGGTAACCCCGGCACGGAGCGCTTCTCGTACCATTGAATAGATTGGGAGGATTCTCCCTCAGAGGGCTTCGTGGGTAATCTCTGTAGTAACATAATCAGGCGACTTTTCCCGTATGATTGAAAACGGCGTCTCAAGAACATATCATTCACCGGCAGGGAAATTCTCGCGGTTAAAGGAAGTGCCAGTTCCCCACCATAAGCCATTCTCAGGCGGCGTGCATCCATATCAGTCGCGTTTTCCCGGGTAGTAAGCAGATATTTAGCGGTCAACAGAGATGATCAAGCTGAAATCACTGACCAAAACCTACCGCAATTTCGCCGCGGTAAAGGATATCAACCTCGAGGTAAAAGAGGGTGAGATATTCGGTATTATCGGTCCTAACGGGGCCGGAAAAACCACCACTTTGAAGATGATATTAGGACTTATCACCCCCTCTGACGGTACAATTGAAGTAATGGACAGGGATATGTCCAGAGACAGTATAGAGGTAAAACGTCAAATCGGTTATCTGCCAGAGGAGAATCCGTTATACGAGAACATGACTGTGAAGGAATACCTCATGTTCTTCTCCGAGTTATATAATCTTCCCAGGAAATACTCACTCGAGCGAATAGACCTGCTGCTGGGTTCACTTAATCTACCCGAAAAAGACAGGTTCACCGGCGAGCTTTCAAAGGGTATGAAGCGGAAGGTAGCCATAGCCCGGACCCTTTTGCACGATCCCGATCTGCTTATACTGGATGAACCCAACTCAGGACTTGACCCGCTGACTTCATTTTTTATTATTGACTACCTTAAAAGGCTGAACCGGGAAGGTAAGACTATTATGTTAAGCGCCCACAACCTGTTCCACGTAGAATACATCTGTGACCGGGTTGCCATTATCAAAAACGGCGAGATAATTGTTTGTGATACGGTAGACGCAATGAGGGATACCTTCGGGCAACGTGAGTACGAGGTCATCTTCAAGGCCGACGCAGTTCTGGATTACGAGGAGAAAGACGGAAATTATATATTCCGGGCCGCGGACGTATCTCAAGTAGCATCCGTACTCCAACTGATATCGGAAAGCAACTGGGCGCTGATCGATCTCGCGGTACGCCAGTCAGCCCTGGAAGAGATGTATATCGACATCATGGGGCAGGATTAGGGAACCTATTAAAACAGGTGCTGACTCCGGGGACATGGGCATACCCCTGTCTTTAAAACCCCCGGGAATTGAGAAATAATGAGGATTTATCAGAGCTCTCTTAGGGAGACTCTTAAGTAAGTGGCGACTTCGAGGGTCTGGGGGTGCCCCCCAGATTCAAATTTCCCCGGGTTCGGGGAATTAAGAGGTTGCTCAGAGTTACCTTAAATAGTTTGAAGAGAACAGCTATGCAATATCTGACCACCGAAAACGATTACCGTTCGCAATTACAGTCTCCAACAGGGCTTGCCCGAATGTTCCCCAGCCTGAGGTTCTATTTGCGGTTCGCACGGCTTGTATGGTGGGGCTCAAGAGAGGCGAAAAAGGGCAGACTCACAGCTGATAAGCGCATCTGGGGCACAATCGAGATACTGAAAACCATGGAATCGCTGGGAGTGACTTTTGAGGTCGAAAACACCTTCTCATTCCGCAATCTGGATTCCCCCTGCGTATTCGTCAGCAATCACATGAGCACGATGGAGACGTTCCTTTTTACCGCGATCATTGAGCCGTACCGCGATATTTCCTACGTGATAAAGGAAAGTCTGGTCAAATATCCTGTATTCAAACACATCATGATGAGCCACAATCCGGTGATCGTTTCGCGACGAAACGCTAGAGAGGATTTTCAGACGGTTCTCAAAGAGGGAACCGAACGGCTGGAGAGGAACATTTCAATGGTAGTCTTTCCTCAAACAACACGGAGTGTTGCCTTCAATCCCAGTGAGTTCAACTCGATCGGAGTCAAGCTGGCCAAACGCGCCGGAGTACCTGTGGTTCCAGTCGCACTGAGAACCGACGCGTGGGGCAACGGCAGGCATTTTATCAAAGAATTCGGTCCCATTGATCCCTCCAAACCGGTCCACTTCTGTTTCGGAGACCCTGTTTACGTCGAAGGAAGCGGCAGGGTGGAGCACCAGAGAATCGCAAAGTTCATTGCGGAAAAAGTGCAATCCTGGTTCTGAATTTCAGATTAGCGTCCAGAATCGAGAAACGGCGTGTACGAGGGGGGCCTTTCGATCATGACTAACCTGACTGGCTGCTTTCAAACGGTCTTTCAGCCCCCGAAAAAAGCGATTGCCACCAACGCACCTCGATACCATCCCGTAACACTGTTCCCCTCTTGAAAATGGTTGTCCAGCCTCTGGCGGGGCAACGGGTTTACTCCTGACTCAGTAAAACGAAAAAAACGGCAATGACCAGACTCGACCTACCATTGAAAGGTATTTTAAGGTAGAATCGGGAAAGGAGTGGTAGCGTGGAATGTAATATTGAACGGAACATGCAACGATGTAACTGCACATATGAGCCATGTGAAAGGAAAGGCAAATGTTGCGAGTGCCTGGCCCATCACTGGAAGAATCGAGAACTTCCCGCATGCCTTTTCCCTGATGATGTGGAAAGAACGTACGACCGCTCTCTTCGGCGGTTTATTCAAGTCTACAACTCAGCAGCCTGAATCATCCCAGGAGCCGGATCAGTTGAAATTGATTGTGGGACTGGGAAATCCCG
>JAWOBX010000031.1:0-27847 GCA_046484125.1 Dehalococcoidia bacterium
CCCCTACCAGTTCAGCCATACGCTTGTGAAGTTCGCTGCTGTAGCTGACCGTATATCCGGGTAAATCCATGGTCACCGTTCCAGTACCGTTTATTATGACGAGGTAAACCCGGTCGTTTCCAGGAAATTCCTGAAGAGTACTGAAAACCTGTCGCAGCCGCCGGATATCCGCTTGCTCGTCATCAGACTGAGCTATACTGAGGGTAATCCGGTACTCTCTCGGCACAGGCGGCAAAGGGCGAGCAGTATCCCAGGGGACATCGATGCCAGCTTCATATAGAATGGCATCCTTGCAGGTGAGCTGTACACGGTCTTTTCGCAGATTGACCTTACCCAGCAAAAGAAGTGTAGTCCCATCCTCCCAAAGGTCCTCGGTCCTTGAGTAAACCTCAGACCATGCGGTTACCTCAATCTCGCCGCTAAGGTCTTCCAGCACCGCGCTAACGAAAGGATTTTCTTTCCTGGTCATACCCTTCCTCACTGACATCACCATGCCAACGATGGTCACTTCCTGCCCGGACATATCTTCGTCTATCTGGCCACAAAAAGCGGTAACCTTGTCCCCCAGGTCCCGGGTCGCGGATACCAGGGGATGGGCGGAAAGGAAGACCCCGAGGAGATCCCTCTCCCAACCCAGCACCTCGGACTCCGGTACCTGAACCTCCTCCAGCTTGAGATCGGGAAGAGGGGCGGCCGCAGCCTCTCCCCACAAATCAAACATCGTCGCCTGCCCACTCTCCTTCAACTCCTGTTCCTGCTGCGAAAATCGATGAATTCGATCCACGCTGCCGAGAAGCGCCCCCCTGGACGCGAGTGAATCCAGGGCGCCGACTTTTATAAGGCTCTCGAGAGCCCGTTTGTTGAGCCCCCGCAGGTCGACCCGACGGCAGAAATCCTCAATCGACTTAAACGGCTTACCATCACCACGGGCATTTATTATAGGCTCCACAGCGGATTCCCCGACATTCTTAACAGCAGCCAGCCCGAACAGGATTTTTAAATGGCCCTCCCCATCCTTTTCAGTCGTAAAGCTCTTCATGCTGCGGTTCACGTCAGGCGGCAGAACCTGTATGCCGAGCCTCCGGCACTCAGCCACCGCGCTGGCGACCTTTTCGTGGTTATCCATAAAAGTAATCAGCAGAGCTGTCATAAATTCAGCCGGATAATGGGCTTTGAGATAAGCTGTCTGATAGGCAATCATGGCATAACTCGTGGCATGAGCTTTATTGAAAGCGTAACCCGCGAACGGTTCAATCAAACTGAAAACTTCCTCGGCCACCTTCCGGGAGAAACCTTTCTCTATGGCACCGGCGATAAAACGCTCCCGCTCCTTTTGCATGATCTCCGGCACCTTCTTCCCCATGGCCTTGCGCACCACATCCGCCTCGCCAAGACTGTAGCCTGCGAAGGTCCGGACTATCTGCAATACCTGATCCTGATACACGATGATGCCATATGTCTCACTGAGTATCTCCTCAAGCGCCGGATGAGGGAACTCTACAGGTATTTTTTTATATTTAGAAGCGATAAACGTAGGAATATGCTGTTTGGGGCCCGGGCGATACAGGGCCACCATCGAAGCGATATCACTGAAATTTGAGGGCTTAAGTTCCCTTATATAGCGCCGCATACCGGCACCTTCTAACTGGAACACCCCGGCGGTCTCACCTGCGGAAAGGAGTTTAAATGTTTTACTGTCATCAAGAGGTATCTGGTGCAGGTCAATCTCGATTCCGTTTGTCTCAGCAATCATATTCCGGGCCTGACCCAGAATAGTGAGATTGGAAAGGCCTAAAAAGTCCATCTTGAGCAGACCTATCTTGCCAACCTCCTCCATTGCGAGCTGAGTGGTTGGAAGCGCGTGGTCATTGCCGCCGGTAGGCCTTTGAAGCGCCACGTGATTGATTAACGGTTCATTGGAAATAACCACGCCGGCAGCATGTGTCGAAGCATGGCGAGCTATTCCTTCAAGCCTGATCGCTGTATCGACCAGCTTCTTAATCTCCTTGTCACTCTGGTATAAACTGCTGAACTCGCCGTTCTCATCCAGCGTGGAGGTGAGACTGCTACCCATAGCGGGCACCAGTCTCGCGGCAGCATCCACCTGTCCATAAGGCATACCCGTAGCCCTCCCCACATCCCTCAACACCGCTCTCGCACCCAGGGTTCCAAAGGTGATAATCTGCGCCACTCGCTCCGAACCGTATTTTCGAGCTACATACTGAATAACTTCATCCCGGCGGTTATCCTGGAAATCGAGGTCGATATCCGGCATTTCCTTCCGTTCCACATTAAGGAATCGTTCGAAAACCAGATTATGCTGCAGCGGTTCGATATCCGTAATGCCCAGACAGTAGAGAACCAGGCTGGCAGCGGCGCTGCCACGAACACCGAAAAGAATTTCCTGCTTTCTCACAAAATCCACTATGTCCCAGCAGACAAGGAAGTAGTTGGCAAACTCTGTTTCCCTTATGACATCAAGCTCATATTCCAGTCGCCGCCTCGCTTCCTCGTTAGCACCCGGGCACCGCTCATCCAGGCCCTGCCAGCATAGATCAGCCAGGTACTCATCGGGTGTTTTGCCTTCAGGTATCGCTATCTCAGGCAGGTGAAGACGGCCGAATTCCAGGTTGATATCACACATTTCAGCTATCCGCGCCGTATTCTCTATGGCCTCAGGATAATCGGCGAATAGACCCTCCATTTCCTCGGGACTTCTCAGGTAGAATGAGTCATCGGCCATTTTCATCCGCTTCGTGTCGTTTACCGTACTGTTGGTTTGGATACACAGGAGCACATCATGTATGGGAGCGTCCTCTTTCTCAACATAATGTGTATCGGCGGCCGCAACCAGAGGAATTCCCAATTTCCTGCTCATGGAAGCAAGCTCCCCATTTACCTCAAACTGTTCCGGGATATCGTGATGCTGAATCTCCAGGTAAAAATCACCGAAAACGTCTTTATACCATCTGGCGGCAGTTTCTGCGTCCTTGATACGTTTCTCCCGGATCAATCTGGCCACTTCCCCGTTCAGGCAGGCCGACAGTGCTATCAGCCCTTCATGGTGCTCTTCCAGCAACTCCCTGTCAACGCGCGGTTTGTAATAGAACCCTTCAAGAAACCCTTTACTGCTCAACTTGAGTAGATTGCGATAGCCGGTCTCATTCCTGGCCAGTACCACTAGATGATAAGGGTATTTATCGCCGGGTGCGCGGGAAGACCTCCCTTGAGGGGCAACATATAGCTCGCACCCCAGAATGGGCTTTATACCGGCTTCCCTGGCCTTTTGATAGAACTGGAGAATACCATAAAGAGTGCCGTGATCGGTTATAGCGAGGCTGTCCATGCCCAGCTCTCTGGTCTTTTCGATGAGGCGGGGAATGCGGCACATGCCGTCAAGAAGGCTGTATTCGGTGTGAACGTGAAGATGCGTAAACGCCATCGATAAATTCCGCTTTGCCGGTAGCTAAACCTGCCGTCAGTAATCGGACAAAGAGACCTACTGTTGAAGCAGCGCTTCAACGAATTTCTCCGCTTCGAAAGTGGATATGTCTTCCGGTTCCTGACCGGTGCCCAGGAACGCTATCGGTATCTTGAGATCATCTACGATGCCAAGCACCACCCCGCCCTTCGATGTACTGTCAAGCTTGGCCAGGAATACCGCATCCACATCAACGGCCTCTGTAAAATATTTTGCCTGGCTCAATCCATTCTGGCCAGTGTTGGCATCCAGCACCAGCAAAACCTGCGGATCGGCCTCGGATTTCTGGATTACCCGTTTTACTTTCCTCAGCTCCGCCATCAGGTTGGACTTCGTTTGTATGCGCCCGGCCGTGTCTACGATGAGAAAGTCGGCTTTACGCTTTCTCGCCGCCTCCATGGCATCGAACACAACAGCCCCCGGGTCCCCCCCCGGTTGACTGGCGATCACCTCGATCCCCAGGCGATCACCCCAGTACACAAGCTGGTCTATGGCCGCGGCCCGAAACGTATCTCCGGCCGCCATGATAACGTGTTTCCCCTGGCCCTTCAAGTAATGGGCCAGCTTGGCAATCGAGGTCGTCTTACCGGTTCCATTAACTCCCACCACCAGTAAAACAGAGGGCTCACCGCTCCGGAATGTGAACTCATCCGATGAAGGTGATTTGAGTATGGAAACCATCTGCTCGCCAAGTATTTTCCGGGCACTGGCAATGTCCTTGACACCCTCCTTTTTGATTCGTTCCCTGGTGTTTTCGACGAGCTTCATCGAAGTACTCACGCCGACGTCAGCCGCAATCAGTACCTCCTCCAGCTCATCCCAGAATTCGTGGTCCAGCTCGGAACGGTCAAAAACCCTGTTTATCCTGCCGAGCCATGCTTCCCGGGTACGGTCCAAACTCTCCCTGGTTTTCCTGAATACGTCAAACAAGGTCCTCTTTCTCCTCCAGGCTCTCTATCGCCGCCCTGGCCGCCTCCTGCTCCGCCATCTGTTTGCTGCTGCCAACGCCACATCCAAGCCATACACCCTCAACAAAAACCTCGACCAGGAACAGCTTGTTGTGGTCGGGACCCGTAGCTTTGACAACCTGATAGGCAGGCGCATGGCGCCCACTGGCCTGCATCATCTCCTGCAATCTCGATTTAGGATTTTTCCGTGATTTCCTCTCAATGGCCGACTGAAATTCATTACCCAGTATCCTTAGCACCAAATCCGCGGCAGCCTCAAAACCATTGTCCAGATACACAGCCCCGATGAGAGCCTCCATAGCTCCTGCCAGGTTTCTTCGCCTGTCACGCCCCCCGCTCTCCTCCTCTCCCCTTCCTATGAGAAGGTAATCACCCAGGCTGATATTTCGGGCTACCCCAGCCAGCATATCCGTGCGTACCAACGCTGAACGAACCCTGGTCAGATCACCCTCATGGAAATCCGGGTAATCCCTGTATAGCTTCTCTGCAACCACAAGCCCGAGAACGGCATCACCCAGGAACTCAAGCCGCTCGTTCGACAGCGAAACCTGATCGGCCGCTTCGTTGATATACGAACGATGGGTCATGGCTTGCCGGAGTAGTGACGCATCATTAAACGATATACCCAATGCCACCTGCAGTGAATCGTGTTCTGTCAAGGCTCAAATCCGTGTAGAGGTGCTTCGGTACCATCATAAGCATCACCGTTTTGACTGTCAAGGCAGCCTTAATCAAGAGTGGCCACTACTGAATGCTGTAGCAACCGTCCACTACCATCGCGTGACCGGTGACAAATGAGGCAAAATCCGAACAAAGCCAGACAACAGCATTACCGATCTCCTCGGGTTCAGCCAGCCTGTCAATGGGGGTAGCAGCCATCAGACTCTCGTAGATCTCAGGCCTTTCCCTCATTACATGATCGAGTATCGCGGTTCTGGTATTGCCCGGACAGACAGCGTTCACCCTTATATTTTCTCTGACATAACCCAGAGCCGTGGATTTGGTCAGGCCCACCAAACCATGCTTGCTCGCCACATACGCGGGAACATTCTGATGGGCGACGATAGCCATAGTCGAGGCTATGTTGACTATGGCCCCCTTCCCCTGTTTGAGCATCTGCGGGATCTGGTATTTCATGCCCAGAAAAACCCCGGTCAGATTGATACCGATTACTTTGTCCCAGTTTTCCCTGGTACAATCAGCGGTCAGAGCCGTATCTCCATCTATCCCTGCGTTGTTAACCGCGCAATCCAGCCTTCCCCACTTCTCCACCGTCTTATCTATCAGCTTTTTCACGTCTTCCTCATCGGCGACATCGGCTTCTATGAAGATGGCCTCTCCTCCAGCCTCATTCAAGTTACCTGCCGTTTCTCGGCCACCATCCCTGTTTATATCAGAGACAACCACCCGAGCCCCTTCCCGCCCAAGGACCATCGCTGTCGCCTTCCCGATACCTGAAGCGGCACCAGTTACCAGCGCGATCTTACCCTCTACCAGACCTGCCATCGTTGACCTCCTTCTTTTAATTTGACCTCCCCCGCTGTCTGGAGCATGTTCTATTCCTTTACTTAAGGAACCTCTGATACAACCCCTTTTAATCCCCCAAACTTGGGTAAATTTGAATCTGGGGTACACCACCAAACCCCCGAAGTCACCACTTGTTCAGAGTCTCCTTAAGATCAATCAACCGTACACAAGCACCGTCTCATCTAAAGCCGGCAGGGTCGACTTCAAATTCAGATTACCGCCTTAAAGAGAACAGCTATTGCCGCGGCGGCGGAAAGGATAAGAACGGCGGGCCTCATCGAATACCGGTCCAGTATGCCTGAAGTGAACCGCGATGAAGCATACCCTATAATCAAACCCGGTAACAGTATGAGCGCCAGGGGCAGGTCATCACCTTCCAGCCAACCTACCGCAAGGAGGGCAAACAGGGCGAGAATTCCAAGAGTCAGGAAAAAGGCTGACAGCGTACCCCTCAACTTCGGACCTGAAGCGTGCTGATAAATAAGGGCTACGGGTGGCCCGCCTATAGAAGAAGCGGTTCCCATAAACCCGGAGAGCATTCCGGCCACAAAGAGATTCCTCTTTGTCAGCATCACGGATAAACCTATAGCGCTGAGCGCTACCGCCATCAATACGAGTATCGAGAACAATATGGTAAAACCGTTCGAAGAGATGAATATCAGGATTCCGGAGGACATTGATATACCCCCGACGCTGCCCAGAGCCATCCATCGGACCCCTTCAAGGTCGATGTTTTTTCTCTCCCTGTAGGTCAATAGAACCGTAAGCAGCAGTCCGCTCAGTATCATCGGACCCGGCACGAAGTCCGGTTCGATCAAAACGGCGACAGGTGCGGCAATCATAGCCCACCCAAAACCTATGGACCCCTGAATACACGCCGCTACCGTAACTACCGCGACTATAAGGAAAATCTCAAGAGAGGATAATTCAAACACTTTCAAATCCCGCCAGTTCTTCCGTATAGTAACCAACAGTCCGCGTAGAGTCAAGGATTCCCCACACCAATCAAAAACCACGGCGTAAACATCTTCAGCCGATCATATAGAGCCGGGAAAGAAACCGTACAGATTCATTAAACCACATCCGGCAAATCAGGGTACTGTGGCGAACCCGAATCACCCCATCCTGCACGATTGTCTTAAAGCCGGTAAACACTTGACAAAATATACCATGGAAAGGTAAAGTCAAATTGTTTTGAGCTTGTAATACTTATAGCTTGACAACCTCTTCCTACATACTCGAGCAACCAGCAACAAGGAGTGCGATCAATGAGTGAGACCGTGCCTCAGGAAGCCCTGGATATGATCGGCAAAGACCTTGTTCCACCACTCAAATTTGAGGTGGAAAAGGGAGCGATACGCAGACTTGCCGAAGCGATAGGCGACCAAAACCCGCTGTATGTCGATGAAAAGTATGCTGAAACCAGCAAATACGGTGTCAATATAGCCCCACTGCTCATGGTAACAACCCTGGGAGCACCGGAACTTCAGGCCGCGTTGATGGCCGAGATACCGGTGGGGGATAAAAAAAACGGCATCGTAAGAGGCTTCGAGGTGGAGTTCTTCCAGCCACTGAAGGCGGGGGATACAGTTACAGTCACCTGTAAGGTGCAGGATATTAGTGGCCGGGAATCAAAAATGGGGTTCATGATAAATATTACCACAGTGCGTGAATTCAAAAACCAGAAGGGCGAACTCATCGCCACTGAGACGATGCAAGCGGCACGCTGGTAACAGATCAGGAGGAATGGCAAAGTGGCAAACCAGAAGTACTTCGAAGATGTCGAAATAGGAATGGAACTGGACCCGATGATCAAGAAGCCCACCACGAGACAGCTTGTCAAGTGGGCGGGAGCCGCCCAAGACTGGAACGAGATGCATTACGATAAGGATTTCGCCAAGAAAGCAGGGCTGCCGGACGTAGCCGTGCACGGTCACCTGACCTCCTCATTCCTGGCCCAATTGCTGGTTGACTGGATGGGAGAGGACGGTTTCGTCAAGAAGCTGGTGGTCAACTGGAAACGCTTCCATCACCCCGGTCAGGAGATTGTCTGCAAAGGCAAGGTCACCGATAAAAGGGTTGAAGGCAACGAACACATCGTGGAATTGGACCTCTGGACTGAGACCAACGGTGATGTGTACGCCCCGCATAAAGCGATAGCGGTATTGCCCTCAAAGGGTTAATTAACTGACTCATGTGTCGATTAATACAATCAAGGAGGAAGTAATGGGAGATAATCTAAAGGACAAAGTCGCTGCGGTTACAGGATCAGGCCGGGGGATAGGACAGGCAGTCATCAAGTTGATGGCTCAGGAAGGTTGCAAGGTAGTCGTCAACGACGTTGGAGCCAATCTGGACGGCACCGGCTTTGAAGGCGGTCCTGCCGACCAGACCGTAGACGAGATAAAACAGGCTGGCGGAAGCGCGGTTGCCAGCTACGACAGCATCGCCGAGGCAGAGGGTGCGGAGAACCTGATCAAGACCGCCGTCGATAATTTCGGCAGGATAGACATCGTAGTCAACTGCGCGGGTATCATCCGGGACCGAATGATTCACAAGATGTCCTTCGAGGACTTCGACGCTGTAGTTAAGGTCCATCTTTACGGTACATTCAACACCATCAGGGCCGCCATGCCTCACATGCGAGAGCAGGGATTCGGACGCGTTATCAACTTCTCCTCGATTGGCGGCGGCGGCGGCGGTCCGCTGGGCAACCCCGGCCAGGCGAACTACACTGCGGCCAAAGCAGGGATCATCGGCCTCTCCAGAACCGTGGCTATGGAGGGTGGCCGAAAGGGAATCACCTGTAATGTGATTTTCCCTGCCGCCAGAACGAGAATGGGCTGGAGCGACGATCTGGAGAAGGCCTGGGACGCCAGGGCAGCCCAGGGCATTGTGGATTCCACCACGGCTGTGCTCGATAAAATGAAATCTGGAGAGCTTAAGCCGGAAGATATCGCACCGATGGTCTGCTATCTGGCAACAGACAACGCCAAGTACATAAACGGCTGCATCTTCCACATACTGGGCCGAGAGATACGACTCTACGGAGAAATGCTTCCGGAACGCTCGGTTTTCTCATCCCAGGAGCAATGGACTATCGAGGAACTGCAAAAAGTCGCCCCGAGGCTGGTTACATACGGGGTTTAATCACGCCCAATTCGACGGGAATCAAAACATAAGCAAAAGGAAGCAGGGCTCGGACGGCCCTGCTTCCTTTTGCTTGAGATGGAGAGATCTATGGAAGACATGATAAAGCGCCTTGAAGAACTGAAACAGCGAATTGAGCGGCTCAAGGAGCATCTTTGAGGTAGAATCAAAGCAAAAGGAACTAACCCTGATCGAGTCCGATTCCAGTCAGCCGGATTTCTGGCAGGATCAGAAAAGGGCTCAGCGTTTAATGCGGCGTATGGCCCGCATAAAGGAGACGATTGAAAGCTGGCGCGAGCTGTCCGAAAGGTGTGAAAACCTGATCGAGCTGGTAAATCTGGCTCTTGAAGAAGGTGATTCCTCACTGGAGGTGGAAAGCGCTGCCGAAATCGGAGATATTGAGCGACTCATCGAGGAGATTGAGTTTCAGGAAACGCTCGGGGGTGAATACGACAGCCGAAACGCGATACTGGCTATACACGCGGGGGCCGGCGGTACGGAATCGCAGGACTGGGCCGATATACTCCTCCGTATGTACCTGCGGTGGTGTGAGAAGCACGGCTGCGATACCGAGATCATAGATTCTTCGCCAGGAGATGAAGCCGGGATTAAGAGTGTCCTGATGGAGGTTTGTGGAGACTACGCTTACGGCTATCTGAAGTCCGAGCATGGTGTACACAGGCTGGTCCGGCTTTCCCCTTTTGATGCTGACCACGCACGCCATACGTCATTCGCGCTGGTCGAGGTTATGCCTCAAGTGGACAGCGGCACGGACATAAATATAAATCCGGAAGACCTCAGGATTGATACCTTCAGATCCAGCGGTCCTGGCGGACAACACATGCAGAAAACCAGTTCCGCAATACGTATTACCCACATCCCGACAGGATTAGTTGTCACCTGTCAGAGCGAAAGATCCCAGGCAAGAAACAAAGAGACCGCTATGAAAGTCCTGGCATCACGCCTTTTCGATCTTGAGTTGCAGAGACAGGCCCGGGAACAGGCCCGGCTAAAAGGAGAGCATATCAGCGCAGGCTGGGGAAATCAGATAAGAAGCTACGTTCTCCATCCCTACAAGATGGTGAAAGATCATCGCAGCGGGTATGAGAGCAGCAACCCTGAATCGGTTCTTGAGGGAGAGCTGGACGAGGTGATACGCGCCTATCTTAAATGGACGCTGGAATCATAGGTGTTACAAGGAGCTATTAAAGCTCTCTACCGCCGTTCCTGTTAATTGTCTCTGGATTGCTTCCATACGTAGAATAAGCGCTGTAGTGCGGTTACATTGGAACCAGCTGCCAGTATCCACAGAAAAATAACGAGTGCGGTCGAAGTAGCTACGGTCAAGATAAGACCGAGCGCAAGAAGAGTAATCCTTTCAGGCCGGGCAAACCAGCCGACCTCCCCCCTGAAACCCAGACCTTCCGCTTTGGCCCTCGTATAACTCACCATGAGGGAGCCGACTATGGCAGCATATACCAGCGCCACCTCAAGTATGTCCCCTCTATTGGCAAAGTAGATAACAAGCCCGAGGAAAACAGCCGCTTCTGAAAGCCGGTCCACAGTGGAATCGAGCATACCACCGAATCTGGTGGGCCCCGTTGACAGACGTGCCAGGGCTCCGTCGAGCATATCAAACCACCCCGAAAAAAGAACCAGAAACGCCCCGGCAAACAGGTGGCCGGTTGCCAGAAGCCAGGCTGTGAAGGCACTGAACACGAACCCGAATATGGTAAGGGCATTGGGGGAAATCCCGGCGCTGGCCATAAGACGAGCGGGATATTCCGATAGATAGCGCCCGACGGTAGGGCGAAGCCGTGAAATCATCGACGAATTCTGCCCCTGGATTTCTCTAGGACCTGTTCATAGTACCCCATCACACTTTGGGCAACTTTATCCCAGGTATACTGTTCCGCTTTCTGTCGACCATTCCTGCCTAGATATTCACGGAGCTTGTCATCTTTGATGAGAAGATCCAATGCTCCGATCAAACCCTTGATATCCTTTGGTGGAACGAGGATGCCATCTACATCCCGGGAGACCACGCCGGCATACCCGCTTATGTTTGTGGCCACAACCGGCTTGTACGCCGCCATCGCCTCCAGCAGAATTATTCCGAAACTCTCCCAGCCTGTAGATGGAGCACAAAAAATGTCGGCGGTGTGATAGTATCGGATGAGATCCTCATTTGAAGCATAACCGACGTAAACCACGTCTTTCAGGCTGTACCCCCTGGTAAGGAACTTATAATGCAACCGCATTTTATTTACAGGTCCGACCACGATTAGACGAATATCCTGGTTCTCCTGCTTCAAATGTCGATAAGCTTCCAGTAGATACCTGAACCCCTTACGCCGCTCCAGCCGACCTACGAAAAGGATATTGATTTTTCCGTCTTTGAACTCCTCGAACGGCTCTGTAACTTTATCAAACTTCTCCAGGTTAATACCGTTGGGGATTATTGTATATTCCCCAGGGAAATACTGGCTTATAAAATCCAGGGCGGGTTTGGAAACGGCAATCCTTCCATCCAGCTTGGGTGTCCATTGATTAAGCCATCGCCGCCAGAACCAGTAACCCCAGCTAGTGGGGCGTGACGCGTGAAACGTACCAATGTTTGTGGAGCGTGAATACCGCAGGCAGACTGTAGTCAATGGAGGAAATAGCGGTTCATGCATGTGGACGATATCAAATTTCTCGCTCTCCAGTATCTGGCATATGCGGCTCGAAAACCATATTCTGGGAGATACAGGGGCACGAACTATAGATCCGCTGGCATGGATTTCAATAGGGCGGCCAACGAAATATATATTTCCGTCTTTTGGTGCCTCATCCGGCCGCGAGGTGGGCAGAATATATTTCACCTCGTGGCCCATCCTGGTAAAGTTTTCACCCAGTGCGAATAGGTGGTGGTTTACACCGCTGGGATGGGCATAATCATAAGGGGAAACCTGCACTATTTTCATTTAGCGATCGCCGTCGTACGGGAGTTGAGGCTCAGCCTTTCGATTTCTTACCTGTCCGCTTCGAAGCAGTCTTGTTCGCGCCGGCCTTTCTGGTGGCATTGTCGGGAGCTTCCCCCGAACCCGCGATGAACTCCTCTGTGATTATATGCGCCTGATCATCCGTGTACTGTACAGGCGGAGATTTCATAAAATATGCGGAGGGGGCAACCAGCGCGCCACTCACCCCTCGATCAAGGGCCAGTTTACAACACCTGACCGCATCAATCACGACCCCGGCAGAGTTGGGGCTATCCCAAACCTCAAGCTTGCACTCCAGGTTCAAGGGCACATCGCCGAACGTGCGGCCCTCCATCCTGATGTAGCACCATTTACGATCATCAAGCCAGGAGATATGGTCGCTGGGGCCAACATGTATGTTCCCCTCACCCATATCATAATCAAGCTGAGATGTAACCGACGTGGTTTTGGATATCTTTTTCGATTCAAGTCGATCTCTTTCCAGCATATTGTAGAAATCGGTATTGCCACCGAAGTTGAGCTGGTAGCTCCTTTCCACCCTGACACCACGATCCCTGAACAGTCTGGTCAGTACACGGTGGGTTATGGTTGCTCCCACTTGAGACTTGATATCATCTCCAATGATCGGCAGGCCTTTCTCCTCAAAACGCTTCTGCCAGTATTTCTCCTTGGCTATGAAAGCGGGAATACAGTTTATGAAGCCACAGCCCGCGGCGAGGATTTGCTCTACATACCACTTGGTCGCCTCTTCGCTCCCGACAGGCAGATAGCTGACCACCACATCCACCTTTCTTTCCTTCAAGATACCAACGATATCGGCGGTCGGCCCGGGCGCCTTGGTAATTATCTCTTTAAGATATTTGCCAAGTCCATCGTGTGTCATACCCCTCTCCACCTTTACCCCTGACTCAGGTACGTCACAAAACTTGAAAGTATTATTAGGCCTGGTATATATGGCTTCAGAGATGTCCTTCCCAACCTTATTTTTGTCAATGTCGAACGCTGCGACAAAGTTGATATCTCTTATGTGATAGCCTCCCAGGTTCACATGCATAAGACCTGGAACGAAGTCGTTCTCGCTAGCGTTCCGGTAGTAATGCACGCCCTGAACAAACGAAGATGCACAGTTACCTACTCCTATGATCGCCACATTAATTTTGCCCACTTCTAGCTCTCCTTACGCCTGACTAATTGAGAGGCAAACTTGCCAAAAGCTTACCTTACTTGGTATAAAGAGTACCATAAATGTAATGCTCACGACAAGTTGCTTACAAGCTGTTTCAGGCATTACGGAGCTGTTTTTTAAGCTTCGATTTAAGGAGCTCAACCGTTATGTTATATGATTTTCACACCCATACTTTCTTGAGCGACGGGGAACTGTCTCCGATGGAGCTGATTCGCCGGGCCGCGGGTAATGGTTACGCTGCCATTGGCATCACCGATCATGCCGGGCCCGGTCAGTTGAAGAGGTTCATTACAGAGACGGTAAAAGACTGCAAATTAGCCGAAGAATACTGGCAAATAAAAGCTCTCGTTGGCGTGGAACTCACACACCTTCCTCCGTCAGCGATACCGGATGCTGCCAGACACGCCAAAGAGATTGGCGCCAGCCTGGTAATCGTACACGGTGAAACGATCGTTGAACCAGTTGAGCCGGGCACTAATAAGGCAGCCGTTCGATCTCCCGATGTGGATATCCTTGCTCACCCCGGATTGTTATCGACCGAGGAAGCCACTCTGGCTGCCGAAAACGGCGTCTTTATCGAGCTCTCTGCGCGCAAGGGCCACTCTTTAACCAATGGACACATTGCCAGAACCACGATAGCCGCAAACGCAATGCTGCTCCTCGGCTCCGACGCGCACAGCGAGGAGGATTTGCTAACTCGTGTTCGGGCTGAATTCATACTCAAAGGTGCCGGCCTGGAAAGCGATGAAATTCGGCAAACCCTGGATGATAACCCGAAAGTTTTATTGAGCAAACTGGGTATCGGTTAATGCAAGCATGGTACCTGCGATCCAGAGCCCGTTATGAGGAAAAACTTGAGCAAGAAATCCCGTGACCTTATGGCCTTAATGCCCCCACAGATATCAACTCTATTACAATATACAGGCAGGCTTGCCCGGGAAAGAAACGAATGCGTGTACCTGGTAGGGGGCGCGGTTCGAGACCTCCTGTTGGGGCAAAGCAGCTCAGACATCGATCTGGTTGTAGAAGGAAAAGCTATATCTCTCGCTCGCCAGATAGCTTATCACCATGACCTGTACGTGAAACCCCACCCCAGATTCGGTACAGCCAAACTGAGCTGGGGTGATTACACCTTCGACCTGGTTACCGCCCGCTCAGAAGTCTACAGGAGGCCGGGAGCTTTACCAGAGGTCCAGCATGGCACGATATACGATGATCTGGCTCGTCGGGATTTCACCATAAACGCCATGGCCGTCTCACTGGCTCCGAATTCCCTCGGCGAACTACTCGATCCCCACGGCGGGCAATCCGATCTGGAAAATAAACTGATTCGCATACTCCATCCCGGGAGTTTCGTCGATGATCCAACGCGGATATTGAGAGCTATCCGGTACGAACAGCGTCTGGGCTTTCATCTTGAATCCAGTACCGAACGACTCCTTCGCCGTGACTCAGACCGTTTCGATACTGTAAGCGGCGAACGCCTCTGGCGCGAGATCGAACTGATTCTCCAGGAGAGAGAGCCCGAGGAAATTCTCCTGACAGGCGATCAAGCAGGTATAATTCAGCGTCTGTGTCCCGTCCTAAAGATAGATTTATGGCTGGCTGACAAATTCTCTCAAGCCCGCCAAATCGTAGATGATCAAGATCATCTACCTTCAGTGTATCTGTCCATGCTCAGTTACAGGCTGGAAAAGAGCGAAACTGAAAGCTTCATCGGCCGCTTCAAGATGCCCGGTTGGGCTGCGAGTATTGTGAGGAATACACTCAGAATCCACAAATCGCTGGACTTCATTCGATCCTCTGAAATTTTCCGTAGTCAAATATACAATCAACTTCGCTACCATAAACCTGAAGTAATCAAGGCTGCGAGCTTGTGCTCGGAATCGCCATTACTGAGAACGCGATTGAACCTGTACCTTCAAGTTCTGAGATATATCGAGCCGGAACTGAAAGGAGAAGACCTGATAATGATGGGTGTAACTCCCGGCGAACATTTCGGAGAGATATTGAGGCAATTGCAGGAGGCAAAAATCGACCGGAAAATAAATACCAGGGAAGAGGAGGAGGCTCTGGTGCGGGGGATCTTGTGAATAAATATCAACCTCAGTACTTGAAAAAGGTGGCAAAACCATATGGTCATCTATCGGGAATCAGGTGAAATCTCCTCCGTTACTATTCCGTTAACAGCTCCGGAGATGGCCCAAACGCACACCCGCTTCAATCGCTGTTTCCGGGATACACTTATCGCTTGACATCGGAGGCCAATTATGATTGGATAAATCCAACGTGCAGTCAAAGGAGTAACCAACCCATGGAACGGTCCAAGATTCTCGAGGTTCAAGATATTCACCTTACTTTTGGCGGCGTATCAGCACTGGCGGGGGTGGGATTCGACGTCAAGGTAGGTGAAATCGTCTCCATAATAGGTCCCAATGGAGCCGGTAAAACGTCTATGCTGAACTGTATAAACGGGTTCTATAAGCCGGAACTTGGCGAGATCTATTTTGAAGGTACTGCAATTACGAGGTGGAGGCCTGATAAGATCGCTCTACTTGGCATCGCGAGAACATTTCAGAATATCCAGTTATATACAGGCCTGACCGCAGTCGACAACCTGATGGCCGCCAGGCATTTGTTTTTCAAATCCAATTTCCTGGAGGACGCCATCTATTTCGGCAGAGCGCATCATCAGGAGATAAAGCACCGGCAGGCTGTAGAGGAAACCATCGAATTCCTCGAGATGCAGGAACATCGCAAAACGGTGGTCGGCGCGTTACCCTATGGATTACGTAAAAGGATCGACCTCGGCAGAGCGCTAACCCAGCAGCCAAAACTCCTTCTTCTCGATGAGCCGATGGCCGGGATGAATGTCGAGGAAAAGGAGGATATGGCCCGGTTTATACTGGATGTAAAGGAGCAAGGTGATACAGCAATCGTGCTGATTGAACACGACATGGGTGTGGTAATGGATATCACCGACAGGATCATCGTCCTTGATTTCGGGCGAAAAATAGCCGAAGGTGTCCCGGAGGAAGTGAAAAACAATCCTGCTGTAATAAAGGCGTATCTTGGTGAGTAGGCAACGAGCCGGAACAAGGCCGGTGGAGGTATATTAATGGCTTTACTAGAGATGGACAAAGTTGAAGTCAAATACATGAACGTTATCCTGGTGCTCAAGGGAGTCTCCATGGCGGTTGATGAAGGTGGGCTGGTAGCTCTGCTGGGAAGCAACGGAGCAGGCAAAACTACTACGCTTAAAGCCATATCCGGTTTGCTTCTGACAGAGGAAGGTAAAGTTTCCGATGGACATATATACTACGATGGCAAATCAATCGAGAATGGTGACCCGGAAGATATAGCTAAAAAGGGAATTATCCAGGTTCTCGAGGGAAGAAGGATCCTGGCGCACCTTACAGTAGAGGAAAATCTCAAGGCAGGTGCGTATGTCGCTGCTAAGAAGGGAGATCTCAAGAGAGATCTCGATATGGTATACGGCTACTTCCCTAAAATCGAATCACTTCGCAACCAGACAAGCGGGTATCTATCAGGTGGAGAACAGCAGATGCTGGTGGTGGGCCGCGCGTTGATGGCACATCCCAGGATTATCATGATCGATGAAGCATCGCTGGGACTCGCCCCCCTCTTACAGCGCGAGATATATTCAATTATTCGACGCATAAACAGCGAAGAAAAGGTCTCAATACTCCTTGTGGAGCAAAACGCCAAAGCAGCTCTCTCCGTCTCCCAGTATGGCTATATCATGGAAAACGGCCGTATCGTCCTTGAAGGCCCTTCAAGTCAGTTGATCAACAATGAGGATGTCAAGCAATACTACCTTGGTTTGGGCACCGCGGGAGAGGCAAAAAGCTACCGGGAAGTGAAGCACTACAAGAGGAAAAAGCGGTGGCTGAATTAGAGAAACCCTGACAAAGAGAGGGTTGACGGGCAATTCACCTTTTCTACTGGAACCTGATCAAAGCATCACTGGCGTTGCACCCCAAAGAGTCTAAACGTCGAGGTTTTTGACCTGAGTCGCGTGGGCCTGGATAAAAGCCTTTCGTGGCGGAACAGCCTCGCCCATCAGCATCTCCACTATTTCATCGGCTTTAAGGGCATCCTCAATACTGACCTGAAGCATGGTACGTGTCTCAGGATTCATGGTGGTTTCCCATAATTGCTGGGGGGTCATCTCTCCCAGACCTTTATAGCGCTGCACAACAATGCCCTTTGTTCCCAGTTTGGCCATTACCTCTTCTTTCTTGTGCTCGGAATAGACCCAGTGGTGCTCTTTACCCTTCCTGATGCTGTACAGTGGTGGTTGCGCGATGAACAGGTGACCATTGTTTATCAAGTCGGGCATGTAACGGAAAAAGAAGGTGAGAAGCAGGGTTCGAATATGAGAGCCGTCAACATCCGCATCGGTCATTATGATCACGCGATGATAACGCAATTTGGAAGTATCGAACTCAGAGCCATTACCTGTCCCGGCACCGGCCCCGAGACCGACGATCAGCGCGCGTATCTCGTCATGGGAAAGCATTTTCTCAGGTCGCGCTTTCTCAACATTGAGGATCTTGCCTTTGAGAGGGAGTATCGCCTGGAAGTTCCGGTCTCTGCCCTGTTTGGCTGAGCCACCGGCGGAATCCCCCTCGACAATATAGAGCTCCCTGTTAGCCGGATTCTTCTCGGCACAGTCCGCCAGTTTGCCCGGCAATCCACTGCTTTCAAAAAGGCCTTTCTTGGTGACCAGTTCCCGCGCTTTTCTGGCAGCCTCCCTCGCCCGCGCAGTGGTAAGACATTTCTCCAGAATCCGCTTGGCATCCTGGGGATGTTCTTCAAGATAATAATTCAACCCCTCATAGACGGCGTTTTCCACCTGAACTTTAAGCTCCGGGTTGCCCAACCGGGTCTTAGTCTGGCCCTCAAACTGAGGATCAGTCAGCTTAACATTGATAATCGACACCAGTCCCTCTCTAACATCCTCACCCGAGAGATTGGATTCGGACTCCTTGATGAACTTGTGCTTGCGGGCGTATTCATTCAGCGCCCTGGTAAGGGCTGTTCTAAATCCGGTTAAATGCGAACCACCATCTATCGTGTTGATACAATTGGCAAAAGCAAGGGTTGTCTCGGTGAATCCCTCGTTATATTGAACAGCCACGTCAATTACGGTACTGTCTATCATTTTGAATACATGGATCGGCCTCGGATGAAGCACAACCCTTTTACGATTCAACTGGCGGGCGAAGCTGACGCTCCCACCCTCGAAGTAAAAACTGATCTCCCTGTCTTTTCTCTCATCCCGGAAGTCTATCCAGACCGCTCGATTGAGGTATGCCATCTCCCGGAACCTTTGTGCAAGAATGTTGAAATCATAGTCAACAGTTGCGAATATCTCCTCATCCGGCATAAAAGTAACCGTTGTACCCACCCTATCCGATTCGCCAATCACGTGGACCCCGTTCTTGGGAATGCCGCGTTCGAACTCCTGCTGATTGAGTTTTCCATCACGAGCCACTTGCACCACCAACCATGAGGAAAGGGCGTTAACCACGGACGCCCCCACACCGTGCAATCCGCCTGAGACTTTGTATGAACCTCCCCCGAATTTGGCCCCGGCGTGTAGTGTTGTCATGACCGTCTCAAGCGCCGAAATATTGGTGGTTGGATGCACATCTACAGGAATGCCGCGCCCATTGTCTGAAACGGTTACACTGTTATCAGCATGAATAACCACGCTCGCACGGTCACAATAACCGGCCATGGCCTCATCTATGCTGTTATCCAGTATCTCGTGAATCAGATGGTGTAAACCACGCTGGTCGGTGCTACCGATATACATTCCAGGCCGCAATCGAACCGCCTCAATTTCCTTCAATACCTGGATATCACGGGCTGTATATTCCTGTTTCATATTTTGGTTGCTCCGACCTCCAAATGAATTTCCATCCAGTATGCTCTCCTAAAAGCCTGGCATAAACCTCTCATGCTATTCTTAAGGAACCTCTGATCAACCCCCACTCCCCCAGTCATGGGGGACTTTTAAAACTGGGGGACAGGGACACCCCCAGCCCCCCAAGCCACTTCTTATTTAAGAGGTTCCTTAATTATCAATCCCTTATACCCCGGGCTCGGTGAACGGATTGGCCGGAGGGCAGGAATTGAAACCAGGCATTCGATGCAAAGGCTCCTATATAGATTTTTCCTGACATAGAACTATCTGAAAACTGACGATTTCACAATTACTAATGGGACAGTGCGCTGGCCTGCGCTGCTTACAATCTATAGTGACCATTTCAGTACCATGGCTTTTGACAGGCTGACCCATAACAGCCGGTTAATCCCTGTTTAAACCGGGTGTACTCACCGATAGTCGTAAAAACCTCTGCCGGATTTGTTCCCGTATAATCCGGCCTTCACCATCTGAACGATCTGTTGCGATGGGTGGTACTGAGAACCTCCGTAAGCTTCATGCAGTATCTCGAGGATATGAAGAACCGTATCCATACCCATAAAATCCAGTGTGGTAATGGGCCCCATAGGCATGCCCATTGCAACCTTGAAGCACTTGTCGATGTCTTCCCTGGACCCTCTGCCTTCGGCAAGCACCTTGGCAGCCTCATTGTAATAGGCCATCGGAGAAAGCTGCAATCCATGCCCCGGTCCATCCTGCCAGTGAATTACCTCTTTCCCCATGTCACCCGCCAATTTTACGATGATCTCATCGGTCTCACCGGATGTGAGCAACCCCCTGATAGCATTAACCAGGGGCATGACGGGCACCGGTTGCAGGAAATGCATTCCCATGAATCTATCTGGTCGATTTGTGAAACCGGCCATCTCGGTTATGGGCAGGGAAGACGAGTTGGAAGTGAAAACGGTATGTTGCGGACAGATTTCATCCAGCCGGGAGAATATCTCTTTCTTTAATCCGATATCCTCAAAGACGACCTCGATAGCCATATCAGCGTCCCTGGCGTCAGCGAGATCGGTGGAAGTCCTGAGGCGACCCAATATCTGGCTCTTTTCCCGCTCAGAGAGCTTGCCTTTCGATACTTTCCTCTCCAGACGCTGGGTGATGCCATCGACGCCTCGCTTGACAAAATCCTCTTTGATATCATTTAGAACGGTATCGTAACCTGCCTCAATGCAGCACTGAACAATACCGCTCCCCATCAATCCACCGCCCCCAATTACAAAAATCTTACTGACTTCCATCCCATTCCTCTATTCAAGGCTCGTATCCAACAGTGCCCCCCATCCGTAACCTGACAGGGGGCACTATAACCTTACGTATTAATTGAATATACGGTGATTATCTCCTGCCGGGGTAAACTTGCTGGAACTTGGTTCCAGCATTGATCTGGTCAAAGGTCGCTTTCTTCTGCTCCGGCGTTCCATGATCCAGCCGATTGATACCGGCACCATCAATTACTTCACGTATTAACCGGATTTCCTCATTGGTTGGTATACAGGTTTCAGGAACTCCACCTTTGGGCATAATCGGTTCAAAACCGGTGTTTTCCAGTACATAATCCACCGAGATGCCCTTGTGTACAGAGGCCAGCCTCATCTGTTTGGTTTCTGGGTCAATATCGAATACACAGAGGTTAGTAAACACCTTCTCAACAGCACCGTAGGGTATATCCCCGGCCTTTCGTTCAGGGCCCCAGCCCGCGGACGATCTGAAATCTACATTATCAACGAAAACCCTTTTCTGATGATTCGGAACCGTGAAATAGCATCTCACTGCATTGGTGGAATTATCCGGCAGTCCCCTTGAGCCAACAAAGAACCTGTCCGGTTTCTTCGGATCGCCCACGAGCGCCAGATTGCAGTTTCCGTACTTATCCACCTGTACGGGCTGCATCATTATGCACCACTTGCCCCCCAGCACCATCGCAAAGATATCCTCGCTGCAAATCTTGGCACAGAGAATCTCCTCGGGAGGATCGCCAACCTGCCATGGGAACTGAGGCCCATCCACCAGACAACCGGCCCCTCCAGCCAAAGAATAATCCTGATGAAGGGCCAACTGGGGAGCATACAGTTTCTGCGCTATACCCTGGCCTACAAGCGTCCAGTTTAACACTCCTGAGGTAGCGATCCGGTCCTCAGGCCCGAACTCCCGTGCCAGAGCACAGCAAAGCTGCTCCTCTAAAGTATAATCAGTCGCCAGCTCCGATCCTGCCGACTTCTTACCCGCGGTTTTGCTCGCCGATTTTGTTTTGCTTGCTGCTTTCGTTGCCTTTGCCACTGTCCATCCTCCGTTTGAGATTTATTCTTAAAATACAGGTCCTAGTATTTGTCCAGATATGCCTTGAGCTGCTTGGAATCAAGCGCCGCATCCATATATGCCTTGATGGTACGGTTGCCAGGCTGATTATAATCCGGGAAAAGGGTGCCCGGACGAGCCCCATTGGGCATTTCGACGACGCCGGTAACCCAGGGAGTCAGGACCTTTATATTATCAAGATCTTTCCGTAATTCATGCCGCGGAACTATACTCTCAGCGCTCACAAATACCTTTTCGGCAGCTCTGATTATGATATGATCCCATAGCTTATCGCCCTTGATAGTCGCATAACCTTCCGTACTGGCCTGGTTACAATGGATCAGGGCCACATCCGCTCGAAGGGCCGGCATAGCTACCAGCTTTTCGCCCGTATACGGAGCCTTGAACGTCTTTATCTCCGGATTCTCCTTAAGTATATCCGTTCCCAGTCCGGAACGAGTAGGGTAAAACGGTATTCTTTCAGCGGCGGCTTTGACGCCTGAGACGAACATATTCTCCGACAGTTCCATATATTCAATCTGCTGATTCTTCCGGGCATTGTCATACGCGACTGCCCTGCCTTCACCGCCCTCAAAAGCCACAAAGCCGGTGATCGCCTTCTTGACTTTTCCCGCAGCGACCAGCATATCCAGATCCATTCCGGCAAAGCCCATTACGGTCAAATCTTTGAGGTTGGATTTAGCGATTTCGCGGACAATACCCAGCGGCTTTCGCTGCATCCCCCATCCCCCAATGACAATGGTGTCACCGTTCTTGATCTGTTTGACCACCTGGTCCACAGTCATTTGCTTGTCTACAGCCATATGTATCTATCCTCCTAATTAATAATGAAAGAACCCTTCCCCACTCTTCACGCCCAGTTTCCCTGCATCGACCATTCGGGTAAGAAGTGGGGAAGGAATATACTTGGGATCACCGTAAGCCAGGTACAAATTGGCCAACCGCGCTACACAATTATCCAGACCGATGAAATCGGCTGACTCCAGCACGCTGAGTGTGTTGGGAGATATCGTCCGATTGAGCTTCATCAGGGCTTCCGCTTCTACCTGCTTGTTGAACACATTGTTGGCCGCCTCGTTGATATGAACCATCCATATCCGGCTGCTCAGCAGACCGGGAACATCCTCCGACATGACGGTATCAAGACCAAGATCGGCGGCTAAAGCCATGGCCATGGAAAATGTATTATCGGAGGTCTCTAAAGACCTCGCTATCTCGACCACTTTCATAACGGGAGAGTAATAAATGAAGTGCATGCCAATGATTCTGTCAGCACGACTGGTTTCTGATGCCAGATGCGTTATCATTATAGTTGATGTATTCGTCAGGAAGATAGTATCGGAATGACAGATAGCGTCCAGTTCCGCCAGCACCTCTCGCTTGAGGTCCTTATCCTCAAATAAGCTCTCAACTACTATTGAGGCCTGACCGGCATCACTCAGATTAACAGTGGTCTTAATACGGTTCAACGCGTCTTCTGTTTCAGCTCCACCCGTTTGAGTGATACTGCTTTCAATACCGGTAGCTTCCTGAAGCTTTTTCTCAACTTGACTGAGAGTCGCTTCGCCTTCACATTTTAACCTTACTTCAAAGCCTGCTCGGGCCGCCAGCCATGCTATCGCGCTGGTGACACCGATGGTTTGTTCGGAACTGATTAAGAAAACGCTCTTCGGTTCCAATTAGCAACAACCTTCTTGAATCAACATAAGAAGCCTTGCTCATTATAATATATGCCATTTTCGACCGTCAATAGAGCGAACTGAATCATCTAAAATGTAACCTAAATGGAGATTGTTCGATTACCCGTTTAAGGAACCTCTGAACAAGTGGTGACTTCGGTGATCTGGGGGTGACTTCCAAGTTCAAATTCCGCCGGGTTTGAGGGGTTAAAAGGGATTGATCAGAGTTACCCTAAATGATTTGACACCTAGCGAATGAGGATATGTTCGATGCTGCGGCAAGTTAAACTGATTCTAAAAAGCGTAGCATCTCTGTACAGTACAGGGGTTGAATTGCGGTGAAAAGCACCCGTCCAGTACCTTATTCTCTCCAGCAAAACCGCATGATAAAACCAGCGAAGGTTATCTACCAAGCATCACCACAGTCCGCTGCATTGCTCTGCGTGCACTGAAAGACATGGCCTTCCGTATTCCAGGCATACCAGTAACGGGTAGGTGATCTCTCCAGGTGATCGTATAAAGTAGTACAACCCTGACAAAGTTCCGTCTTGAGATTATTTGTCCAGGTACCAGGTCCCACCGGATAAACCTCAGAAGCTGAATACTTTCCGTCACCCGTGCTCATGGCAGCGGCCATGGCCAGTTGCATATTGTGAAGTTCGGTTGCCGCCGCCTCCCCCTTTCCCTCGGTGGCAAACGCAATCACCATGGTGGTGGTAATCGCAGCGAGAATACCCAGAATAGCAATAACCACCAGCACCTCGATCAGCGTAAAACCGTCCTTGTCCCGACTCTTGCCAGCCATATACATCCCCCTGGGTCAGTCAATACTATACAGTATTATATAAATAACTTGCAAACCCCCGATTTCAATCAGCCTATCAATTGCATGGAACACTTCTGTTTAGTTCGGCCCACCCCCGTCCGCAAAGAAGCCACCCGATGGCATGATATACAGTGAGTTGACGCCAGTGTATTACGGTAAAGCAAGGTGCGACGTGAGTTCTTCCCATCTAAAAAACCCACCCAATGAAAAAACATGCCCCGCCATTTTGCGGGGCATGTTTTTCTAAACGATGTAATTGCCAGCGATGCTGGCTCGGATTCGCGTTATGTTTCAAATTCGTATGTAAGCTTCTCCTCACTCAGTTTCTTCGGCACAGGTTTCAACGCCATACCTGTCTTGATGGTTCCCGGATCGACGTTATCACTGATCTTTGCCAGAACCCTGACTCCTTCCGGGAACTCAACGATTCCAAGGATATACGGCTGGACCTCCTCAAATCCAGAGGGGCCGAAGTTGATACAGGAGTAAGTAACGAGCTTCCCCGGACCTTTTATTTCAAACCAGTCTACATCGCTATCAAGGCATTGAGCGCAATCCATTCGAGGCGGGAAATACTTTTTGCCACACTTCTTGCAGGTAGTGCCCATCAACCTCCCCTCCGCCAGATGGTCAACAAAAGCCGCCGATTTAGCCTGGTTGGTAAAACTGACTACTCCAAAGTTTCCGAAATCCATACCTTACCTCCCGAAAATGATTACATTGGCATAAGTACCCACGCCCCCAACGTTGTGCACCAGGCCGATCCTGGGGTCTTTTACCTGGATGTCTCCACACTCCCCCCTTAGCTGGTTAACAATGGTTCGCACCTGAGAACCACCAGTACCACCGATGGGATGGCCTTTCGATAGAAGCCCCCCATCGACATTGACGGGTATTCGACCGGTATGATAGGTAGCTTCCTCATCGATCAGCCTTCCTCCCTCCCCGGTCTTTGCAAAACCGAGATCTTCGTAAGCCAGAATCTCAGATATGGTAAAGCAGTCATGAACTTCGGCTACATCAATATCCTCCGGACCGACACCAGCCATCTCGTAAGCGTATTTGGCCGCGTTCCTGACACTGTCGAAATTAGTCAGCGAATTACGGCTGCTCCAGTTCAGCTCTGACGTAGCCATACCTGTGCCCAGAATCCAGACAGGCTTGTCGGTGTACTTCCTGGCTGTCCCGGCACTGGCGAGAATCACCGCGGAAGCCCCATCACAGTTGGCACAGCAATCAAATTTCTTAAGAGGACTGCAGATAGAGGCCGCGTTGATACAATCCTCAAGGCCCAGTTTCTTCTTGTAATTTGCCAGAGGGTTCTGCGAACCATAGAACGAGTTCTTCACCCTGATCTTGGCCATCTGTTCTTCGGTAGTTCCATAGGTATCCATGTGAGCTTGCGCGTATAGCGCATGACCTCCCGGCATGGTTGTTCCAAAAGGCGAACTGAACATGGTATCGTCACCCCGCCCCATCACCTGAGCAGCCTCTCTTGATGTCAACTCGGACATCTTTTGAAAGCCAATCATTACTACGATGTCATGCAACCCAGCCTTTATCATGGAATATCCTACTCTAACACCCGTTGTGCCCGAGGAACATACGGTTTCAAGGTAAAACGTAGGACTTGGAGGAAAGCCGAGATATTCCGATATGAGGGCGGCGGGGGTACGCTGCTTGTCGTACTCGGGGGCAGAGGCGATGATCGAGGCGTCTACGTCTTTTGGATCCAGGTTGAGACCCTTAGCCGCATCCTTGTAAGCTTCAAAACATAGTTCACGAATAGACATGCCGCAATCGCGGGTAAAGGCGGTCTGCCCTGCTCCGATGACTGCTACTTCTTTCTCCAATCGTTACCTCCTTAAAGTTAAGAATATGCCAGCATTCTATCAACTCACTCATTTTATCAAACATTGAGGTGATTTTGCACCTTTCGCCGGCGCATTAAAAGCAGCGGTCGTTTCGGATAGAAATTGGCGTCCCACTCAATACTCTTTTCTCCCTTCCGGGAACAGGAATTATGAAGGCACGCCAGGGGATGTTTCCCCAAGTATAATCAGGGATAGTACATCAGCTTTACAGGGCGAGGGTAGCTCATCTCAACACGAGGGCTCTCTTTTATGCAGCAGAATCTATATTGAATTATAGAATCACTGGCCTGGCGGAGTCATATATCTCGGCGGGGTCTTAAACGGCTTGACCTGTTCCTCTACATCCTCATTCACCACGTACCCCGAAAGATGCATGAGCGTGTCGTACAGGGACTTATCGATCTGTTCCTGCTGCATGGATGCCTGGCATGGATAGTGATGGCATAGAAGACCGGCCTTTGGAACAGCTTCATCAGCGTGTACGCCAACCAGCCCCTCCGCAGTATGGTGGGATGAACCGCATGGAGCGCCACGAACCACCTCAACCGCCTCAATCAATTTTGTCTCCGGATTGACCGTTATCAGGAATTTCGGCTTACCGAAATACCTGGCGAACTCCGCTATAACTTCGCTCTTATACGACTCCGCGGCATGGCGGTAACCGTAGCTATTCTCAGTCAGGGTGCAGAATGTTTTGGGCCATGCCGACGCAACACCCTTGTCGGCAAGTTCCTTTTGTATCTGATTTTTAAGACCCTCCGGCATCCACTGGGAATTGTCGACAGGTGCGATAACCGCCCCGGCACCAGTTTCGTTCACTATATCGGGAATAAGCTGTGGGGACTGTTGAGACTCGCTGAGGAAAACGACCAGATCCGAGGAAGGCAAATCCCCGGGTAGAAATTCATCGGGATCATCGATCACAGGAGGCAAAGCGGTGGTCAGCCTCACTGAATTTATAACCCAGTCTCCCGGACTCCTTTGTTTAACGTTACGGGCTATTCTCTCCCCATAAGGGCCCTGTATAACCATCAGTATGCGCATTTTACGTCCTCATAATTGCCGGTTATGATCTTTCATCCCTCCCAATTAATCAAGTCAGGTGACACCGTTGGTCCGCCTGAGCCACCTTAACGCACTCTCCATAGCCACCTCATTCGTTCTGAGACGATGTCCTCCTCCCGGGATCATGACCATCTCCTTTGGCTCCCTCGCCGCTTTGTAGAGCATCCTCGCATGAGAAGGGTCGATAGTCTCGTCTTTATCTCCGTGGATAATCAGTAACGGTCGTGGAGATATTCTCTCCACATAATCCACGGGGCTAACCTCCTGGAAATGGCTGGCCCACTCCTTCACTGAGGGAGGATAGTTTTCATCTCTGATGGTGCCGACATCACGGCATTGCCTGATAAATTCCTCCGGTGTTCTGCCGATTGCAGAGATTGAAAATCGGGCCGGACAGGCACAAAGGGCAACACAGGCAACACGTCTATCCCTGGCGGCGACATACGCCGAAACAGCAGCCCCCCCGCTGAATCCAATAAGCGAAATCCGCTCGCTGTCCACTCCTTCAAGCCAGCTCAGATAGGTAATAACACTATCGAGATCGCGTGTCCAGTCCATCAAGTCGAGATTACCCTCACTCTCTCCGCAACCACGGAAATTGAATATGCAGGTAATAAACCCGCCTTTTCGGGCAAACCAGTCAGCCAGCAACGGATAACCACTGTCACTGGGATCGGGGGCAGATGCCGGTATGCCGTGACAGATACAAAGAGCCGGATTTAACCCGGCCGTTGTGCCGGGGTAGTAAACCTCTCCGATAATATTGAGGCCATCTACCAATACACTGAATCTCCGGCTCAAATCACTT
>JAWOBX010000127.1:0-27115 GCA_046484125.1 Dehalococcoidia bacterium
ATGCAACACTCAAGTGAACGCGGGACCTACCTATTATCACCAAGTGACCCTAACTTGCAAGACTGCTTCCCAGGAGTGATAACTGCTTGGGGTGACATGTTTGTGCCTACGACCGGAGCAGCAAAAAATATAGTCAATCAACGCACTGGCTCGAGCTTGGTTGTGGCTCCTCGACAGGGTATACATCACAAAGTCATCGGGGCTATAGGGGTTGTTGGTGGTAATGTCATGATGGTCGGAGGTGGGATAATAGCTGTAGGCGGCGCTATTGCTCTAAATCCTTTATTAGTTGCCGAAGGCGTAGGTGGCGCTGTAGCTGGTTATGGTGTTTTTCAGGCAGGTATCGAAACTTGGCATCATGGTGAACCTCAAACTCCTCCGCTGATGGTGCCTTACCCTTAGTTTTGAGAGGAATGAGAACAAGTGATTACGATGCTAATTGTTGTTATTAGCTATCTGTTGTACATGCTTCAGTTTCTTCAGAAGAAACGCAGATATGGGAGCATCGACAGAGAAACCGGGCTACTGGTAAAGATATTTACTTTGATATGCGTTCTTACGTTGATATTCTATTTCACCCTACCTGGAACAATGCCGTGAGGAATATATATGTATAGCTATCGCAAGCATGTCGTAGTGGGTATAGTATCGACATTAGTGATCATAATAGCCATTTTGATCTATTTCAATTTTTGTATCTGGCAGGATATAGATCGGGCAAACAGGCTGGCAACTAATATCGTTATTGGAATATGTGTGTTGATAGGAATTTGTATTTCCATACGAATCTTTTGGAAATGATGCGTAGGTCAAGCCGTCTAAAGCTATGGAAAACGCAGCTTCATTTAATCAAAAGGGGAACAGGCGCAGATAAGCACCCACTTTATGCGGTCACTGACTGGTGCCCTTCCACCCCTTTTTCTGCTCAAGCACTTCCAATAGATGCTGTGCCTCGGCATCGCTGGAACCGGAAAGCTTGTCGATCACCGCATTCAGCTCTCTTTCTTTGAACGTCTTACTTGATTCAATGATTGATCTGGCCATATTTTTGGCCTCTCTCTCACCAAACAACAACTTGCTGCCTGCCAGTATCGCTAAGACGCCAAAAGAAAACACACCTATAACTATACTTACTGCTATCATGGCAGCAACCTCCCTTAAACAATCCTGTTCCTGTTTACCTGCTTTCCCACTCTGGGAATAACGTAGTCAGGGTAACTCTGATCACCCCCTTTTAATCCCTCAAACCTGGGGGAATTTGAACTTGGGGGACACCCCCAACCCCACGAAGTCACCACTTGCCTCAAGAGGTTCCTTAGTGGTTACCCGACCTGATTGTAAAGGCGATTATCGGCTATGAATATAAAATCTTACACCATCTTCTCGCTTTAGTCAACATGGCCGTCAACTCTATGTTTACTGCGTGAAACGATTGTTCTGGTCGAGAAGAAACGCTTAAAAACCGTGCCACCGGACAAACTCTTCCAGCGGCTCACGGTTCGATCGGAACGTAGCTAACGGACTGGAGAAATCGGGGTATCCCATCGCCACTCCAAGAATAATCCGTTTTGAACGGGGAATATTGAGCAAATCCCTGAGAATATCAGGGTAGTGGACCGCTACTGCCATGGGACATGTGCCCACACCGTAATGCCACGCAGCGAGCATCAGGTTCTGCAACGCCATACCGGTATCAAGTATCGACCACTCACCCAGCGATGAGTCCATATACAGTACCACGCCATTGGGAGCTTCGAACCATTGTGTGACACCGGCCCACCAGTTTGGAGCAACGTTTGAGCCGGCTTGATTCGCTTCGACGTGCGACTGAATCTGTTTCATCAGGGCTCTGGTCCGCTGACTGTAAGTTTCCGTGAACTCCGGTGGCGGAATATCAAGGCTGGGCTTTTCACCAGCGGTTGCCTTCTCGTTGACCGCGATCCTTACCTCATCCAGGGCATGGGTGGATAGTACGGAAAACTCCCACGGCTGGGTATTTGCCCACGAGGGCGCATATGATGCGGCCTTTATAATATTCTCGAGCACCTCTCTGGGAACCGGTTCCGGTTTAAAGGCACGAATACTTTTTCTAGTTTTGATGGCCTCGATAACATCCATTACCTTCCCCCTTTTATGTATATAAGGTTGACTCGATTTTCAAGGTGAAGCCATGGTTTGTCAATACCGGTTACTCAAAGCTTAACCGGTAAAATTTGTACATCTGCTATTGTTATGTAAATCGATGTTTTCAGCTGAAGCAACGGACATATGAAGTGGGACAAGTCTTGAAAAAATGGGCCCGGCTGGATTCGAACCAACGACCAATCGGTTATGAGCCGACCGCTCTACCGCTGAGCTACGGGCCCTTGTAAGATAATTGAGGACTCTCTGAAGGTATCCCACCAGGGACAGAAAAAGTATAGTCTAATCACCTCGGCGAAGTCAATCCTTCCAGCACGATTGCCTCCCCCTGCCCCATCCCCACCCCGACCGTGGCCAGTCCGTACCTCACCCCCCTCCTGGACATCTCATGCACAAGAGTGGTTATCATCTTGGCTCCGGTCGCCCCCATTGGATGCCCTATCGCCACTGCTCCCCCGTTGGGATTGACCTTCTCCTCCGGCAGTCCCAGTTCCCTCATGCACGCTATAGCAACTACCGAGAAGGCCTCGTTCACCTCCGCGATTCCAATATCCGCAACTCTCAACCCCGCCCGTTCAAGCGCCAGTCTGGCGGCCGCCACCGTCCCATACCCGGTTATCCGCGGATCCACACCACAGGCAGCCATGGAGACCACCCTGGCTTTGGGCTTGAGCCCGAGCGACCGGGCTTTCTCCTCCGATGAGACCAGAACCGCGGCTGCGCCGTCACTGGCAAACGAGACCGTGGCCGAAGTGACTGTGCCATCCGGCCTGGCAATGGGATCGAAGGCAGCCATGATCTCCAGAGTGGTGTATGAACGGGGGTTCTGATCCTGATCGATAATTCTCTTGGTACCATCCTCCTCGGTGACCTCAACCGGTACGATCTCCTCGGCGAGTTTGCCACTATCATGAGCTTTGACCGCTTTCAAATGGCTCTTCAGCGCGTATTCCTCCTGCTCGGCGCGGCTGATGCCCAGCATCTCGGCCAAGTTCTCAGCGGCAAGCCCCATGGAGGCGGCCGTATGATCGACAAAGGCAAACCGCCTCGGGTTCAGGTCCGAACCGAATCCCTCCGGCAAATGAGTCATGCTTTCGATTCCGCCGGCCACTTTCATATCCCCAAAACCGGCTATGATAGCCTGGGCCGCACTGTTTATGGCCGTCAATCCGGAGGCGCACTGCCTGTTTATGGTCTGGGCGGCAACCTCCGAGGGAAATCCTGCCATAATGGTTATGTACCTGGCTACATTCATTGACTGCTCTCCGGTTTGCGTGGCACAACCCATTATGATCTCGTCGACCTCTCCAGGATAAATACCAACGCGCCGGACAAGCTCTCTGATTACAATTACTCCCAGCTCGTCCGACCTTATATTGCGGAACCAGCCCTTCTGCGGGTGTGCCCGGCATATGGGAGTCCTCACCGCGTCAATTATAACTGCGTTATTCAATGTTATGTCTACCCAGTGCCCACTTGCATTATTTGATGTGATTTCGTTCCCCCTCCGCGAAAAAACGGAGCTCGGAGGAAAATTTCTATCCCGCGTAAACCATCGTTACCGGCTTCTTAAACGTTCTCTATCCGGTCAAGAGCGGCCCCTTCTCTGGCCTGCATGGTCCTTTCCTCTTCCAATTGATGGTGATCATAGCCAAGTAAATGCAGCACACCATGAATAGTGAGAATCTCCAGTTCCCGCTTGAGAGAATGCCCCTGTTCACTAGCCTGCCTTTCAGCCTGGTCGAAGGATATTATCACCTCGCCAAGCTGGACCGGACCGCCGATCGCCGGGGGGAACTCGTCGCCTTCCTGCAGAGCAAAAGCCAGTACGTCGGTAGTACTGTCAAGGCCGCGATACACCCGGTTGAGCTCACGTACATTCGCATCGCCTGTTATAACAAGACTCAGTTCTACCGGATCATCAACCGTCTCCAGTTCAAAAACCGCGTCTACGGCACTCCTCAGCCAGTCTTGCCGCACTTGAGCATCAAAGGGCTCGTCTATGGAAATATCAAGATTCCGGTTCAAAATGGCGCCTCAACTGAGAAATATTAACAATATCACACCGATTGGTCAAGCAATAACCGAATCCCCAAAAGAAGAGGATGGTACGGTCGCATTCAGCCACCGCGTCATTTATGTCGCCTGTCAAATACCCGGGCTGGCTTCACCGCAGTAAACCCAATTCGACTTATTCCGCGCCAGTTTACGCTTGAACCTAAACCGAGAGCGCGAACATCATCAGGAAAACTCCGTGTACACCCATTATCCGCCGACCCTGAGGGATTTTGAATCCAGGGGGGATACCTTCAGACCTCCGAAGTAACCGACTATTGAAGAGGTTACTTGGATGAGATCGCATTGCCACTGTTACTGGTATAACAGTTTCCGTGATACGAACGCTTATGGAACGAGCACAGAGGCGAGATCGGAGTACTTGAGCACAGCCCAGGGATAAATTCCCAGTATGAAGACACCGACCGTGGAGACCAATAGAGTGAGGCGTAGCGCCATGCCGGAAGGCACCGCCTCAGTGGTCTTTGCCTCACCGAGGAACATCACTCTGATCACCCTGAAATAGTAGAAGGCGGCTATTACGGAATTGACTACGGCGAATATGACCAGCCAGAGCATCCCCTCGTCCATGGCAGCCGTGAACACCACCAGTTTACCCATGAATCCGGCGGTCGGCGGGATTCCCGCTAGAGAGATCAAACAAACGCCCAGCACCAGAGCGAGGACCGGCGCCCTCTTTATCATGCCTGAGTAATCGCCAATCTCATCGCTGTCTATCTTGTTGCTTATGGCGATTACCGTTATAAAAGCGCCGAGATTGGCCAGAGAATATACCGCCAGGTAGAACATTATCCCGCTCTGACCGGCAGCATTGGCCGCGGCCAGACCCATCATAAGGTAACCCGCCTGCGCCACAGCCGAGTAACCCAAAAGGCGCTTTATATTGTTCTGCAATATGGCCAGTATGTTACCGACAGTCATGGTTATGGCAGCCAGCACACCGAAAAGAACGCTCCAGTCATCATAGAGCCACTCGGGCTGGCCGAACGCGCTAAAGAAAATCCTTAAGATAACAGCGAATCCGGCGGCCTTGCTGGCCACTGAGAGATACGCTGTAATCGGTGTCGGAGCGCCTTCGTAAACATCCGGCACCCACATATGGAACGGGACCGCCGCTATCTTGAAGGCAAAGCCGGCGGCTATCAGAATCACTGCCAGGAAGAGAGCCGGCTCTCGCAACCCAATATCCACTATCGCCTCTTTAACACCGTCTATATAGGTCGTACCCGTCAGGCCATAGATCAAGACCATACCATATAGCAGTGTCGCTGAGGCTATTGCGCCCAGCAGCAGATATTTCAGGCCCGCCTCGGTGGACTTGCGGTCTTTCAAGAAGGCGGTAAGGGCATAGAGCGACATGCTGGAAAGCTCAAGGGAGACATAGATCGTTATCATCTCACGGGCGGATGTCAGCAGCATCAATCCCAGAGCCGAAAGGAGTATCAGGGCATAGAACTCCCCGTGGAAGCGCTGAATCCGTTTGTTAATATATTCCCCTGAACTCATAAAGACCATGGCCGTTATGCCGATGATCAGGAACTTGAAGAACATGGCGAACTTATCGGCCGCGATCATGTTATTCATTGCCATGCCGCCGTCATTCCAAAGGTCGATGGTAAATCCGAGCGGAACGATCAGTCCGGCCACGCTCAGCCAGGCCAGCAACCGCTTATCCTTTACGAACAGATCCATCAGGATAACCGCCACTGCCAGCACCGCCATGCTCAGTTCAGGTGAGATAAGATGCCATTCCATACTATTCTCTCAATCGCTTCTCAGCTACCCCCACCAAAAGCGGAGATAATCGGCGCCACGCTGTTGCTGATAATATCCGTAAGTAAGTTTGGCGCGATGCCGATCACCATGATAGCGAGTACCAGCGAGAATATAACCGCCCTCTCCATAGGTGTCGCGTCAGAGAGGTGATCGAACTTAGTCTTTGGTTCCTGGTAGAAGGCACGCTCTATCATCCAGAGGATATAGCCGGCCGTCAGTACGATTCCCAGTACGCCGAGAATCGTGAACGCCTGCAACGCCGGGAAGGCGTCACTCTTAAAGCTGCCGGTGAAAATCAGGAACTCGGCAGCGAATCCGCTGGTAAGGGGCAATCCAAGAGATGCCAGTCCCGCAATACTGAACACCACACCTGCGACCGGCATCTGGCGCGCCAGTCCTCCCAGCAACGGTATGCGGCGCTCATGGGTCTTGTCATATACCACCCCGACCATGGCGAATAAAAGTCCGGTTACCACTCCATGACTGAACAGTTGTAAAGCGGCGCCAGTGATGCTAACCTGATCCAGCGCGAATATGCCCAGCAATACGAACCCCATATGACTGACGGAACTATACGCGATCAGCCGTTTCAAATCCGTTTGCCTCAAGGTAGCCGCCGCGCCATAAAGCACTCCAATAATTCCCAGCATCACCAGCAGCATGGCATATTTATCAGCCACTTCAGGGAATATACCCGCCATTCGTATCATCCCATAGCCACCCATCTTGATAAGCACACCGGCCAGCATTACGCTCCCGGCGGTGGGCGCGTCCGTATGCGCGTCGGGCAGCCACGTATGCAGCGGGAACATGGGCAGCTTGACCGCGAAACAGAAGAATATCAGGAAAAAGATCAGCGTTTGCATCCCGATAGTCAGTCCCGCCGCCAGTTCGCCCATCTGGGACATATCCCAGCTACCGGTCTGAAAATAGGCCACCAGAATGCCGGCCAGAAGGCCGGCGCTGCCCAGCAGAGTATAAAGCAGGTACTTGACCGCGGAGTATTCCTTCCTTCCCAGCGGAGGTTTGGTTCCCCATATCGAGATGAGGAAGTACATGGGGATCAACTCAATCTCCCAGAAGATAAAGAACAGGATCAAATCCTGTGCCGCGAATACCCCGAGAATGCTGGTTTCCAGGAGTAGCAGCCATGCAAAGTACTCGCGAACCCGGTCTTTTGTGTTCCATGAAATGAATACACACAAGAAACCGAGGAAGGCTGTTAACAGAAGCAGTGGGGCGCTCAGCCCGTCAACGCCGAGGTAATACTGGGCATTGATAGACTCAATCCAGGTGTATTGCTCAACATACTGCAGGCCCCCCACCGACCTGTCAAGTGTTGCGAACATCGCGATAGAGAGCGCGAAAGTCACACCGGTGAAGAAGGCGGCGGTCAACTTGAGGCTCCTGTTGCTGACCTGCAAAAGCGCCAGCAATATCGCCCCGATCACCGGCAGAAAGACTATGATAGTCAGTATGTTGATATCTTCAAACGCGTGCATTATTTTCTAAGTGCCTCATCCATAGAATCCGATCAGAATAACCACCAGCATCAGGATAAGCCCCACACCCATCGCCACACCGTATTCCTGCAACTGGCCTGTCTGGAGCTTTCTCAGGCCACCACTTAGCTCCCTTGTGAACGCGGGCAGGCCGTTGACAATTCCCTCTACTACGTACTGATCGAACAGTTCGCAGATCCTGAAAACGCCCTTCATGAGCAGCCCGCGTACTATTACGTCCTCATAGAGCTCGTCCATGTAATACTTGCGGTACCACAAGGTCCTGATCGGCCGGAAAACTGCGCCGATGGTCTCATTGGAGATCCACCGGGCTTTATATATCGCCCACGCTGTTGCGATTCCCGCGATGGCTACTATAAACCCGATTAATGGCAGTCCGTGCTCCGCATCAAGTTCTAATTTCGTGAACAGGTCAAAATACCCGTGTACATGCCCGCCCAGGAAATTCAAAGCGCTGAACTGGTCAACGCCCAGGGACCAGCCACTTCCTACGGCCAGTACCAGCAGAACCAGCATGGGAGCTATCATCACAAAAGGCGATTCGTGCGGATGCACCTCGTGGTGTGCCTCCCCGTGCTCCCCGGCATGCGGCAGCCCGTTTATGTCACCCCCCCGGAACTCACCGTAGAAGGTCATGAAAACGGCTCGGAACATGTAGAAGGCCGTCATAAACACCGTGATCATAGCCAGCCAGAAGAACCACGGAGTGTGCTCGTACGAGAACAGCAAAATACCGTCCTTGCTCCAGAAGCCGGCCAGGGGCCAGATTCCGGCCAGAGCCAGTGACCCGATAAGGAATATGACAAAAGTCCATGGCTGATATTTTCGCAGCCCTCCCATAAGACGCATATCAAACGTGCCCGTAGCGTGACTGACACTGCCCGAGGCTAAGAACAGCATCGACTTGAAGAAGGCATGGGTGAAAAGGTGGAACATGCCGATAGCGAACCCGATATGGAGAAGGTGCTCGGCCTCTTCAGGATCGCTCGCGCTTGCGGCCCCGTACGCAACCGCTCCCAAACCGAGCATCATGTAACCAAGCTGGCTGCAGGTCGAGTAGGCCAGCACCCGCTTGATGTCGTACATCACAACGCCCATTGTCGCCGCGAATATGGCGGTGAAGCCGCCTATTCCCGCAACCACCAGGGCCGCGGTTTCCCCATATTCAAACATCCCATAAAGCGGGAAGACCCGCGCGATCAGGAAGACACCGGCACAGACCATCGTGGACGAATGTATCAATGCGCTGACCGGTGTAGGGCCTTCCATGGCATCCGGCAACCAAGTGTGGAGCGGAAACTGAGCTGATTTACCGGCAGCTCCTGCGAAGAGCCCCAGTAGAATCCAGGTAAATGCGGCGGTCGAAAGGGTCCCTGCCACTATCGCGGCATGCATCGCGTCCGGAAGCTCCAGAATATCGAAAGTCCCCACGCTCCTCCATATTCCGATCAACGCGAGCACAAAACCAATATCCGCGAAACGGGTAACCACAAATGCCTTCTTTGCCGCCGCCGCCGCGGATGGTTTGTGATACCAGAAACCGATCAACAGATACGAACAAAGCCCGACCAGTTCCCAGCAAATGAAGGTAAAAAGCAAACTTCCGGAAAGGGCCACACCCAGCATGGCCGCGGTGAAGAGCGGCATCCAGGTGAAGAACCTCATATAGCCGGTGTCACCGTGCATATAACCCTGGGAGTAAATCTGGATCATCCAGCTACAGGTAGTCACCACCAGAGCCATGATGATGGAAAGCTCGTCAACCAGCAGGCTTATGGTAATCTTGAAATTACCACCGATATCAAGCCAGTCCGTGGAGATCACCCTCGGGAATTCTGCCGGGTTATTAACCGCCGAACCAAGCGCCCACAGCGAGAAAACCCATGCTACTCCGATACACAGGATCGTTAAATAGCCCGCGTATCTGGAATTCTTTTCCCTGATAATCGGCCGAAATACCAGCCCGTTCACCACGAAGGCGAGGACAGGCAGCATGATTATCATCCAGATAGCTACATCGGGTATCATCTATATCTTCCTCAGAATCTCCTCGACGACATGCATTTTTTCACTTGGAACATACACGTTATATTCGACGCCCTCGCTCATAGTCAGCGAACCGTCCGCCGGTAATATCATGGACGGAATTCCCTCGCCTTCGAAGAGGTCCTTCCACATCTCAGCGAACATTTTGTTAGGCGACTTTCTCACTTCGGCCCACATTGATCTCTAACCCTTCATGGAATCGACTTTCTCGACATCCACCGTCTCGCGGCTCCGGTAAAGCGCTATTACAATCGCCAGTCCAACCGCCGCTTCCGCGGCCGCGACCACTATGACAAACAGCGCGAAAATATGTCCGGTAATAAGAACCGTATCCGCTGCGAGGAACCGGGAAAACGCCACTACCGCGATATTTACCGCATTGAGCATTATTTCGATGCACATAAGAATACCAACAGCGTTATGTTTTGACAGAGCACCAAAAAGCCCTATACAAAACAGTATTCCTGAGAGAATCAGGTAGTGAGTTAATCCAACATCCATGACTACTTGTCCCTCACCAGCGCGATTGCTCCTATTACGGCCGCCAGTATGAGCGCCGCCCCGATCTCAAACGGCAAAAGGAAGCCTGAATCCTTATCAAATATCGTCTCGGAGATAGCCCCCGTAGTCGGATCACCCTGCGGAACCCGGGTTATCGGGTCAACCTGCGAGGCATCGACTGTAACCCACGTTGTGTCATGGAAGATGAAGATCAGCAGCCCCATCAGAGCGATACTCACTACAAAGGCCCAGGGCCATGCGCGGTTGAAGGGATTGCCTCTGCGCACCTGCCGTGTGAGCATTACCGCGAAGATAATCAGGACCGATATGGCTCCCATGTACACCAGTACCTGAGCAACCGCCATGAAATCGGCGCTTAGACTGCCATAGATGCCGGCTACACAGAAGAAGCACAGCACCAGCAGAAGCGCGGCTCTGAACAGGTTCTTCACCGCGACTACACCTATGGCCGCTGTAACTCCGATCACAGCGAATACCCAGAAGGCTGCTTCGGCACCAGTACTCATATTATCTTCTTGTGCTTTCTATAGATCAGGAGAGTTTGTTCCGGCAACTGCTCATAAAGATCCGGCCGGTAATATGCGCTCCGTTCTTTCTCATCAGAAGACATCTCGTCTTTGTCGGCAATCAGCTCTCCGCGGCGATATCTCGATCTCTCGTAACTGCGTCCGAAAAATAGTGCTTCGTAGGGACAGGATTCCACACACAGTCCGCAGAAAATGCACCTTCCCTCATCACTCTCGAACCTGTCGACCACGTATTTATTGCCATCGCCCACAGAGGTTACTATCTTGATATTACCCTGAGGACATGCTTTGGCACAGGTAGCGCAACCGGTGCACCTGCCCGGATCCCAGACCAGCTCGGGCGCGCGGGTCCTTCGGGAAACCGTCAGCCTCTCCTCCGGATACTGCTCCGTAATTCGTTTCCGGGTAGCATGTTTGGCTGTTACCATCAGGCCCTTAAGCAGCCCGATCCCGGGAACTTCAATACTCAACTTCCGCACCTCCTCGGGGTTTGAAGATCCCCGCCCAGCCGATTAGCAACGCGCCGGTGATAACGATGTTCACCGGTACCAGCCACCATTCGATCGGATCCCAGAAAATCACCTCTATCGCAACGATCAGCAAATTCACCAGTGAAAGTGGCAGCATGTACTTCCAGGCAAACCCCATCAACTGGTCTATTCGAACGCGAGGCCACGTTACTCGAATCCACACGATTACGCCAAAAACAAGGAATAACTTGATAAGGAACCAGACAAACGGTGGAAGGATAGGACCCTTCCATCCGCTCAGGAACAGGGTGGTTATCAGCGCGGACTGAGCAATGGCCCCGGCATATTCACCCAGGTAAAACATGGCGAACTTCATGCCGGAATATTCGGTGTGGTAACCTGCGATTATCTCGGATTCGGCCTCCAGTAAATCGAACGGGGTTCTCTGCAACTCCGCCAGAACACAGATAAAGTAGAAAAGGAAGCTCATTGGCAGGAGAAGAATAAACGGAATCGACTGCTCATGGACGATGGTATGTATTGAAAGAGACCCGGTTACCAGGCACACCGCGACCAGAGCGAATGCCATGGGCATCTCGTAACTTACCATCTGGGCCACGCTCCTCATGGCACCAACCAGAGCATACTTATTGTTGGAGCTGTAACCCGCCATAAACACGGCAATGGTCTCAATAGCCCCGACGGCTACTATAAAAAGCAGCCCAATATTAAGATCCGGAATGAGCCCGACTCCGTCCTGAATGGGAATGACCGCGAACATCAGCAGCACGGGCACAAATATAAGGATTGGAGCCATGAAGTGAACGGTCTTATCCGCCAGGTTCGGGACTATATCCTCCTTCAGCATAACCTTGATGGCGTCCGCCACCGGCTGGAGGATTCCAAAAGGACCCGTTCGATTGGGCCCGATCCTGAGCTGCATGGGACCCATGAACCTGCGCTCAAAATAAATGAAGCCCATCACAACTGTGAGGACAAATACGATGATGGCCACCGTAAATATAGCCCAGTGAGCCCAGAAATTACCCCATGGCCAGTCGAGCGCTACCGGGTCATCCAGCCACCAGGAGGCAACCGGCATCTTTGTAACCAACTCGGACAAGCTCATCATTACCTGTCCACCTCTGCCAGGCAGATATCTATGCTTCCAAACGTGATGATCAGGTCAGCTATCTTATCTCCAACAACCATATCTCTCAGCGCGGTAAGGTTGATGAAAGCCGGGGCCCGAACGTGCCACCGGTACGGAGCGATCGATCCATCGCTTACAATGTAAAAACCAAGCTCTCCCTTGGGAGCCTCAATCGCCGAATATATATCGCCTCTGGGCAATCGCAACTGAGCCGGCAGCTTCGCCTTTACAGGACCATCAGGAAGCATCTCTATCGCCTGCCTCACTATTCCGTGGCTCTGCATTATCTCCTTCATACGGACCCTGTACCGGGCCCAGTTGTCTCCGTCCCTGCCGGTAATCACATTGAACTTGTACTTCTCATACCCCGAATAGGGATCGTCACGCCTGAGGTCCCAGTCGACACCGGCGGCCCTGAGACAGGGGCCGCTCATCGAAGCGCTGATAGCATCTTCGGCGGAAATTGCGCCGGTTCCAATAGACCGGGCCTGAACAATCTCATTGCCCACCAGCAGATCCTCGAACTCCTGATAGTACCCCGGGAAATCATCCAGGAACTTCTCCAGTGCGGGAATGAATTCCGGCGGCAGATCATGGCTCACTCCGCCGATTCTCATGTAATTGTAGGTGAAGCGCTGCCCGGAAAGCATCTCGAACAGGTCCACGATCTTCTCCCGCTCACGCCACATAAGCTGCAGGGGCGTCTGCAGGGCACCGAGATCGTTGATGAAGAAACCGACGGCAAGCAAGTGGTTGACCATACGCTGCAGCTCGCAAACCATTACCCGGATGCATTGCGCGCGCTCTGGCACCTCAATTCCTCCCAGTCTCTCGACCGCAAGGCAGTGGCCGAAATTGCCGGCCATTGAGGAGACGTAATCAAGCCGGTCGGTAAACGGAATTATCTGGGTATAGGTACGCCCCTCTGAAAGCTTCTCCAGTCCCCGGTGCAGGTAGCCGAATATGGGTTCCAATTCCCTGATGACCTCGCCATCAAGTGTTACTCTCATCCGAAAAACCCCGTGCGTCGACGGGTGGTGAGGCCCGATATTCAAGGTAACCAGTTCGGTTTTAATCGACATTATCTTACAAAAGCTGCAACCTGTTAAAGAAAATCCTTCCTAAGGGGATGTCCTTCGAATCCCTCCCACAGGGCTATCCTTTTGAGGTTGGGATGCCCCGAGAAGCGGATGCCCATCAAGTCGAATACTTCCCTTTCCTGTAGATCGGCGCCCTTCCATAGAGGGGTGAGAGATGGAACCTCGGGGTTTTCCCGCGAATATATCCTGGCCTTTACCATGAGGCTCCGCTTGCTCCTCATTGACACCAGGTTATATATGAGTTCAAAATACTGGAGATAGTCAACCGCCGTAATGCTCGTGAGGTAACTAAAATCAAATTCTTCAGATTCTTTTAGAACGCCCATCAACCTTCGTACATCCTTATGGTTGACGGTTACGCTGGATTCATCGCTGGCGACTACCGTGCCCGGAATCCACTTCTCAATTGTCTCGGCTATCTCGCTGCCGACAACCTGTTCAATTCCCAATTAATCCAACCTCGGCAGATGAACTTTTCCTCTGAACGTATCGCCCTTCTGCGCCTTTTCATGGAGCTGCATTATCCCGTGATATAATCCCTCAGGCCTGGGAGGGCAACCAGGTACATAAACATCTACCGGGATAATTCGATTGACTCCCGGTACTACGCTGTAAGATTCGGAGAATGTACCGCCGCTGACCGCGCACGCGCCCATGGCGATGACCCATTTGGGCTCGGCCATCTGGTCGTAAATCCGCTTCACAGCCGGGGCCATCTTCCACGTCAGGGTACCGGCCACTATCATCATATCCGCCTGACGAGGTGAGGCACGGAATATCTCCATTCCAAAGCGGGATATATCCCAGCGGCTACCGGCCGCGGCCATCATCTCGAAGGCGCAGCATGCCAGGCCAAACAGAACCGGCCACATGGAACTTTTACGTGCCCACCCGACAACGGAATCCAGCGTGGTCAACACGATATTCCCGTGGTCGACTCCCTGAAGCCATATATCCGGATCCGCGATCGATTCCTGTGAGCGAGCTATAAGCTCATTGACCAGTATCCCCTCATCCCTGTCGGCATCCCCACTTGAATACGGCAGTATCAATTTCTCTTCAGGCTGCATTTTACTGCCACTCCAGCGCTTTCTTCCTCCAGGCGTAAAGAAGGCCGATCATAAGGATCGAAATAAAAGCGAAAACCCCCACGAGGCCCCACACTTGGACCGAGCGATCAACATCGGTGAACTTCGAGGCCCACGCGAACAAAAAGACCGACATAACGTCCATTACAACAAAGAGGATGGCAAACGTATAATAATGGAAATTAAACTGAGTCCACGCCTCTTTGAACGGCTTCATGCCGCATTCATAGGTATCCTGTTTGGCGGAATCCGGGTGCCTGGGTATGACACCGCTGTATCTGAGGACAAAAGGTAGACCTATAAGTAAAAGGGGAAAAACTAACGCTACTGCTAAGAAAAGTCCTAAAGTTCCGAAATTCTCCAGCAAGAGCCTGTCTCCTTATGCAAAAACCGAGTTAGTATAGCATGAGCTAAAAGTTACGGTCAAGCCAGATGTCTAGGCATTTTGAACAGGTTTCAGAAGAGCCCTGCTTCTCAAACAAAAAGCTGCCGCCTCCCATGGGAAGCGGCAGCTTCTAACCTATCAGGATGTCAATTCTACAATCCAGCCTCTTTTTTCAATATATCCACCATATCCGTCTTCTCCCACGACAGATCGACATCCGTCCGCCCGAAGTGTCCGTAGGCGGCCGTCTTTTTGTAAATGGGACGCCGGAGATCCAGCCGTTCTATAATCGCGCCGGGCCGGAAATCGAAATGCTCCTCGATTAACCGCTGTATGAGGTTCTCATCAACATTATTGGTGCCAAACGTCTCCGCGGAGATTGAGAGCGGACGAGCTACGCCAATAGAATAGGCGACCTGGAGCTCCAGCCTGCCGGCCAGGCCCGCAGCCACCACGTTCTTCGCCACATATCGTGCCATGTAACTCCCGGACCGGTCGACTTTCGTCGGGTCCTTTCCCGAGAAACACCCCCCTCCATGCCTCCCTATTCCTCCATAGGTATCTACGATGATCTTTCTCCCCGTCAGACCGCAGTCACCCATAGGCCCGCCGACTACGAATCTGCCGGTCGCATTGATGAAGAACTTGGTATTATCGTCAAGGTACTCCGGTGGCACGACTTCTTTGATTACCTTCTCAAGGATATCTTCCCTAAGCGTTCTCAATTGAACTACAGTATCATGCTGCGCGGCGATCACAATGGCCTGGACTCTTTTCGGTTTACCGTATTCATACTCGACGGTCACCTGTGATTTACCATCGGGTCTCAGATACGGGAGTGTCTTATCTTTTCTTACTTTAGCCAGTTGTCTGGTGAGTTTATGGGCCAGGGCTATGGGCAACGGCATCAGTTCCGAAGTCTCATCGCAGGCGAATCCGACCATCATCCCCTGGTCACCCGCGCCCAGCGTATCCTTCTCGCTCTCCTTCTTTTTTTGCTCTTTGATCTCCCACGACTCATCAACGCCCATGGCGATATCTGGGGACTGTTCCTTTATCGAAACTATGACACCACATGTCTCATGGTCAAATCCATACTTCGCCCGGGTATAACCTATACCCTGGACAGTTTCTCTGACTATCCGCGGAATATCAACATAACACCTGGTTGTTATCTCCCCCATCACCGCTACCAGCCCCGTTGTAGCCATGACTTCACAGGCCACTCTTCCCATGGGGTCCTCGGCCATTATTTCATCCAGCACGGCATCCGATATTTTATCGCAGAGTTTATCCGGATGACCCTCGGTGACAGATTCCGAGGTCATAAGTGCTGATTTCATGTTCATGAAAGTCAATCCCATCTAAAAGTCCCTCCTTGGAAAATGTATCCGTCGACCGGCCACAAGCACCTCTCATAGATTACCGCAACGGTTAATTCGGGTCAAGTCGAGGTGCTTCCCCGGCTTAGTGATTCACCATCGAATGATTCCCTTTTCATTTACAATCCACCTCCTGGTCCGAGATTTCAAGTACAATCTCACGCGTTAAAGCCAACGAGGTTTCCGCCCTCCGAGAAATAATTGATGCCGGTTCCGGGTAGCGAAGCATCACCGTGAGCGGATACATCCTAAATCCGAATCAAGCGCTGTATTTGCAACACCACCCTAAAACAGAGTTTCGAATACAAAGGAATTCACCCTGCGGGTGTCTTGTGAAATTGGTAACAATCCGTTTTCCCCTGACCGGGGAAAACCCTCCCCCAGCGAGGACGGTTCCTCAGGCCACCTGATGGCGGATGCCATCAGGTGGCCTGAGGAACCTTATTAAACCGGGAGGGGAAAACAGCGATGCTGATATGCAGCCGAATCAATCGCTGTATTAGGGCACCAGCAAATATTTGCATCGTCCTGGATATTCCGGTATAATCAGTCAACAGCAACGGGTTTATGGATTACATTAGTCTTAGGCTACCGGAGAAAAATAAGGAGCAGGAACGAAGAGCGATCCCGTCTGGCAGATATGTGACGGGTGATCAAAATCAGAATCACCCATAACACCCCGCCTTTTTCATTATTATGTGTGATTACGTAAGCGACTATAGTTACAGTGTGTCCGGGAACTCCAAGAAACACACCCCCTGTATCTTTTCTAAAACCTGGAGGCAATGCCGCCAGCAATTACCACTGATAGTTTATCAATAATCCCTTGCCTCCAATATTTCAAGTAACCGCGGTTCCACCGAAGATAATCCGGGTAAAGCGTCATACATCAGAAGTGTGAAATCAACCAGGAGGTGAACCATGAACGAAAATTATTCGGAAGTCGTTCTGAAAGCAAAAGATTACTATGACAGTTACGATGCGGATGAGTTTTACTACAACATCTGGGGTGGCGAGGATTTCCACCTCGGCATCTATCACCATGAAAATGAACCAATCTTCGAGGCAAGCCGCCGTACGGTAAAGACCATGGCAGGCCTGGTTGACCTGCAACCTGAAAAGAAGATTCTGGATATCGGCGCCGGCTATGGTGGTGCCGCCAGATATGTAGTTAGAAATTACGGCTGCACGGTCTGGTGCCTCAATTTAAGCGAGAAGGAGAACGAAAGAAACCGCCTCAAAAACGAGGCATATGATCTCGAACACCTGATCACGGTGATCGACGGCTGCTTTGAGGATCTGCCATTTGAGGATGAGTTCTTCGACGTTGTGTGGTCCGAGGACTCCATACTACACAGCGGTGAGAAGGACAAGGTTATCGCTGAAGCGGCGAGGGTTCTTCGGCCCGGTGGCGAACTCATCTTCACAGATCCGATGCAGGCCGAAGACTGTCCTGATGGCGTACTCCAGCCGGTGCTCGACAGGATAAATCTGGAGTCTATGGGATCCATTAAACTGTATAGAGATCTGGCCGCCCGCAACGGTTTGGAGGAAATCCTCTGGGTCGATCTGGCCAAACATCTCCCTATGCACTACGCACGTGTCCGCCTGGAACTAGAAAAAAGATATGAGCAGATGGCTGAAATAATCAGCCAGGAATATATCGACAACATGCTTAAGGGGTTGACACACTGGGTTGAGGCGGGAAACAGCGGATATCTGAACTGGGCCATTATGCATTTTAGAAAGAGGTAGAGATTCGAATGGAGCAAGCCAAGAAGGTGCTGGTCAGTGACAAACTGGGTGAAACGGGGCTCAAGTTACTGGAGGAAGAAGAGGAACTTGATGTTGACATTAAAACCGGACTGACCCCGGATGAACTGAAAGCTATCATTGGAGAATACGACGCGCTGGTGGTTAGAAGCGCCACTAGGGTGTCTGCCGATATACTGGATGCTGCCACCAGGCTTAAAGTAATCGGGAGGGCGGGTATAGGCGTCGACAACATAGACGTGCCCGCCGCCACCAAACACGGGATCGTGGTAATGAATACGCCCGGCGGTAATGTTGTCACAACCGCCGAACACGCTATAGCCCTGATGATGGCCCTTACACGTAATATCCCGCAGGGGACCGCTTCCCTTAAAGCCATGCAATGGGATAAGAAAAAGCTACAGGGCAGGGAGATGTTCAATAAAACCCTTGGCGTAATCGGCTACGGGAAAATCGGCTCGGTGGTAGCCCTTCGCGGGCGCGGGTTAAAGATGCGGGTTGTTGTACACGATCCCGTCGTCAACTCGGAGAAGATAGAAAAGAAAGGCTTTAAAAGCGTAACGATGGAGGAGCTGCTCCAGATATCAGATTATATTACCATTCATGTCCCTAAAAATAAGAGAACAACTGGGCTCCTCAACAAAGCCGCTTTCGACCAGATGAAGGATGAAGTTATGATCATCAATTGCGCTCGTGGCGGGATTGTTAATGAGGCTGATCTTTGTGATGCTCTGGCTTCCGGTAAAGTCGCGGGAGCAGCGCTTGACGTGTTCGAAACAGAACCACCGGGTGACTGTCCGCTGTTAAAATTCGATAACGTGATCGCTACACCTCATCTGGGAGCCTCCACAAAGGAGGCGCAAAGCAAAGTAGCCGTGGCCGTAGCCAAACAGATCATTGCTTTTCTTAAAAACAACACCATCACAAACTCGGTAAACGTACCATCCGTTACCGGGGAAGCACTGGTAAAACTCCGTCCGTTTCTGACTATGGCCAACAAAATGGGGGCCCTGCTCGCCCAGCTTGTCGACGGACAGCTTAAACAGGTTGAAATCGAGTATAACGGGGATTTCCATGATATGGATATGGACCCCGTAACCACAGCTTTGATCAAGGGGCTGCTCGACCCACTGATATCCGATGAGGTTAATCTTGTTAATGCCCCGTCCATCGCTCAGGAAATGGGCATAAGAATCACGCAGGCAGAGAGTCATGAATCGGTTGATTATACAAACCTCATGACCGCAACAGTCAACACATCTAAGATGGCCACCACAGTTGCGGGAACCGTCTTTGGAAAGAACTCACCGCGAATTGTCAGGATCAACGAGGTGCGTCTTGAAATGATTCCGGAGGGCTATTTTACCCTTATTCATGAACAGAACGTACCTGGCGCCATAGGCGATATCGGAGCACTCCTGGGCGCCAACGCTATCAATATCGATCGGATGACCACAGGAGATAGCATTGAACACGAAAACAGTGTTGTCTTTCTCCGTACGGAGGCGCCATTATCACCGGATGTAGTTGAGAAAATGAGGGCACTCCCCGCGATCAAGGCGGTGACGCCACTCGAATTGTGAACAGGGAGTAGAACCCCTTAAAGCACGGCGATCAAATGGTTCCGGCACTCTATCTTAAAAACAGCCGGTTTTTGGGGAAGGCAGGATTTATAAGGCTGTCAGTGACTTGAGCGGAGATTTCCGCAAATTTCAATAATTAAGGAGGAAATAATGGCAGACATAATGGAAAGAATAGCCGAAGCACTCATCATAGGCAAAATAGATGAGGTGGGTACCCTGAGTCAGGAGGCACTGGATAACGGCGCGACACCGGAAGAGGTTATGAGCAAAGGGTTATTCGCCGGAATGGATGTAGTAAGTACCAAATTCAAGAATCAGGATATGTTTATCCCCGAAGTACTCCGGTCGGCCAAGGCGATGCACGCGGGGATGGATGTGCTCAAGCCCGTTCTCACCGAAGGCGCCGATTCCAGCATGTCAGGAACAGTGGTGATAGCCACGGTGGAAGGCGACCTTCACGATATCGGTAAGAACCTGGCGGCAATGATGCTCGAGGGAGCCGGCTTCAGAGTTATCAACCTGGGCATCGACCAGAAGGCCAAGGACATCGTTAAGGCGGTGAAAGAAAACAACCCGAAGATTCTGGGCTTGTCAGCCCTGCTCACCACAACCATGCCGAGAATGCCCGAGGTTATCGAGGCACTGAAGCAGGAAGGTATTCGAGATCAGGTTAAGGTAATAATCGGGGGAGCACCGGTAACCCAGGAATTCGCCGACGAGATCGGCGCCGATGCCTATGCCGCCAACGCCGCTCTTGGAGCGGATAAGGCCAAGGAACTCCTATAAGCACGCGTGAGAAGCAACCGCAGACATATGGACAGCATGTAACAGGAGAAGGAGATGAAGATAAATCAGACCATAAACAAGACACCTGTTTTTCAGGTGTTGACTGAAGATCAGTGTGAACAGATCTACAACGCTGCCCTGGATGTCGTCGAGAGGACAGGGGGCCGCTTTTTTGATTATGAAGCACTGAAACTGCTCAAAGACAGCGATGCCGTTGTAACCGATGACAACCTGGTCAGAATACCGGCCTCGATGGTGGAACAGGCCCTGAAATCCCACCCGTCCAAGATCACCCTCACCGGACGTAACGAGAAAAATTCCATAAAACTGGAAAGGAACGTGGTCAACTTTGGAACCGGCTCGGACCAGCCCTTCACATACGACCGGGAAACCGGGAAGCGAAGGCCCTCCACCCGCCGGGATGTAGCCGAGGCGAGTAAATTCGTCGACTACCTCTCAAACTATGACTTCCTTATGTCGCATGGAATTGCTCGCGACGTGCCCAACTCAGCTACGTACGACCGGCACCAGTTCCTGGCTATGATCGAGAACTGTACCAAACCCATTATCGTGACCGCGGTCAATGCCGAAGGACTCGAGGACCAGTGGAAAATGGCCTGCCTGATTCGCGGCAATGAAAAGGAGTTCCGCCTGAACCCGCTTTTCGCCGTTTACATCGAGCCAAGCTCGCCACTGAAACACACCAGGGAGGCGCTGGAGAAACTGCTGTTCGCGGCAGACAAAGGCATTCCCGCCGTATATACTCCCTGCCCCAGCGCCGGAGCAACATCACCGGCCACGATCCCGGCCATGCTGGTACAATCCCTGGCCGAGACATTGCAGGCATCTGTGCTTTCATACCTTAGGAAGCCCGGCATGCCCTTGATAATGGGGGGCGTTGTGACCATCCTGGATATGCTCACATCGGCGTATTCGTACGGTGCACCGGAATTATCACTGGCCTCAGCCGCCTACACCGATGTAGCCAAGTGGCTGGGAATACCCATGTTCTCCACCGGCGGATGCACCGATTCCAAGGTAATAGATGAGCAGGCGGCAGCCGAGGCGACCACCAGCCTGTTCTATGCTTATCTCTCGGGTGCCAATCTCATTCACGATGTTGGCTACCTCGACAGCGGCCTTACCGCCTCACTTGATACGCTGGTAATGTGTGAGGAAATCATTGGCACGGTTCGCCAGATCGGCAAAGGTATCTGTACCGAAGACGACCATCTGGCCTGGCAGGTTATCGATGAGGTGGGGCCCGGCGGGGAATATCTCACCCACGACCATACATACAGGCACTGGAAGGAGTGGTTCGTGCCCAGGCTACAGGATCGCGCCGATTACGATACATGGGTGGCGGAAGGCCAGAAGACCATGAACGACAGGGTCCGGGAAGAGACCGAGCGCATCCTGCGGGAATACCAGCCGGAGCCCCTGGACGAGAAGGTCCATCAGGAGATGAAGCGCATACTCGATGAAGCGGAGAAGAGGCACGATTCCTGAAGCAGGAGGAAAAAGATGAATACAAGAACCAATTCAGTTGTTAATAGAACTCCCCGTTTTTCCTTCCTTTCCGAGGATCAAAAGGAGACCATTTTCCACGGAATTCTGAAGGTTCTAAACGATACAGGAGCGGACGTACATCATGAGCAGGCAAGGGAACTGCTTAAAAAACACGGCTGCCGCGTCGACGGAGTCAGGGTACATATACCGCCCAGACTTGTAAGAGAGTCTCTTTCCACGCTTCCCCTTATGACCACGATATATGACTGGCAGGGAAACGAGAGGATCTATATAGAGAGAAACCGGAGTTACTTCGGGCCCGGCCCGACACTGGTATATTTCAGAGATCCGGAAACCCTCGAGCGCCGCAAATGCCTGCGAAAGGATGCCGCGGTAGTGGCCAGAGTCTGTGACGCCCTGCCCAATATCGGGTTCGTGGAAGGGCTGATATCCATCAGCGACGTACCTCCGGAGCTTCAGCCCACGTACGAATTCGCCGATATGATTCAGAATACGACCACTCCCATCATGGCGTGGGCATTCGATCGTGAAAGCGCCCGTGACCTGCACCGGATCGCTATTGCCATGGCCGGTGGGGAGGAGGAATTTAAAAAGCGGCCAAACTATATACTGTACAGCGAGCCCATCTCACCCCTTGTGAGCGATTTCCATGCTATGGACAAGCTGGTTTACTGCGCCGAGCACGGTATACCCCAGGATTACAGTCCATGCTCCATCGGTGGAGCCACAGTTCCCGCCAGCCACGCGGGTCAGATAACAGTGGGGATGGCGGAGGCGATGGTGGGAGTGGTAGTTGCCCAGCTCATAAATCCGGGGTCATGCATCATACTGGGAGGGGTCCAATCGATACTCGATATGCGCCGGGCTATCTATTCGTACGGGGCTCCGGAGCTTGACGTGCTGAGCGGCGGACTAACCGAGATGGCCAAATACTGCGGTCTCCCCATGTTCGGAACCGCAGGATGTACTGATACCAAGACCATGGATATCCAGTCAGCCATAGAAGCGGCCCTTTCCATCCACACATCCATGCTGACCGGAGCCAATTTCGTCCATGATTGCGGTTACACTGAGTCAGGTAAGACCGGTGACATCTTCCAGACAGTACTTGATGATGAGATAATCGGAATGGCCCGATTCATTGAAAACGGCCTGGATATCAATGAGGAAACCCTCGCCGTTGACCAGATCCACAATATCGGTCCGGGCGGGCACCACCTCTACGAAGATCACACCATGAAGTGGTTCCGAACTCACTGGCGCCCCACGCTTATGGATCGAAACAGCTACGAGGAATGGGAGGCTCATGGCAGCTCCACGATGAAGGACCGGATACTCCGTAAGACACGCGACATTATCGAGAACCATGAAGGGCCGATCGCAGACGTTCCGGAGAGTACCAGAAAGGAGATAAATAGTATCCTCGAGGAAGCTGAGACACGAGTCCGAAAGTAATCAGGGTCCGGCGAGCCCGATAACGTTTACCTTTAAACCTCCCGTCAAGGGCCATAGCCTGCGGGAGGTTTCAAATTTTGATATACTTCAAATGGCAGCCCTTCCCACTTGATGAATCCGAGGAGGTTCCATCTTATGAAAAGCCGGTTCATCATATCAGCAGTCGGCCCTAATACCACAGGGATCGTAGCCAGGATCGCCAGAGAGCTAAACTCGTGTGGGTGCAATCTCGAGGATTCCAGTATGACAGTGCTTGGAGACCACTTCTCGCTTATGATTCTGGTGACTGGAGAAGGTGATCATTTGTTTGATGACCTTGAATCGTCATGTGAGCGCCTGCGAGAGAAGGGGGATTTCAGTGTCGCTCTGTTCCCACTTGGCACACCAGAGGAAGATATACCCGGCAGATTGCCATCGGTTCCTAATTATGAACTCAGGGTTAAGGGAGTCGACCGAATGGGCATCGTCTACCGCACATCTCAACTGCTCGCCTCCCGCAATATCAATATCATCGATATGAAAACAAGCATAGATCCCTCTCCGGAGGACGGAACGCCCATATTCACCATGAAAACCATGATATCGGTCCCCGGGGATGTCGACAGGGAGATGCTGCGAAAGGACCTGGAATCTCTGGCTGAAGACCTTCATGACGTCATATCGTTAACGCGTCTGTCCTGAATACCGGGTCGAACAAAAGAAATGTCAAAGATTACGATACTCCCATTCGGAGAAACCGTAGAACTGCGGGAAAACGAAACGGTGCGAAACGCACTGCATCGGATAGGTCTTGAGTTTGAAACCCCATGTAACGGTAAGGGTATTTGCGGTCAGTGTAGAATATGGGTTGAGAATCCCGAGAATGTGCCCGAGACGCCCCACGAGAAAATCACGCCGGAGGAAAGCGCGCGGGGTGTGCGGTTGGCCTGCCAGCTCGTACTGAAAACGGATGTAACCATTAGAATCCCTGAAGGGATCATAAGCGACACCCGGCGAATAATGAAAGATGGCGGACTTCCCCTGTTTTCCAGCACAGTCGAGGAAGAGAATCAGTCTTACAAAGCGAGATCGTCTGGAATAGAGAGGGTGGTGGAAGTGTACCGCCAAGACGAAGCGTTCTGGCTGAGGTATGATAGCGAGCCAGAACCCAAGCGGCTTTACGGCTGGGACAGCCGTTATTCCCCACTCGGACTGGCCATTGACCTGGGAACAACTACCGTAGTAGTGGCACTGGTCTCCCTGCTCAATGGAAAGGAACTGGCCACAGCGTCAGTCATGAATCCACAAATCCGCTACGGTCACGATGTGATGAGCCGTATACATCATGGGTCATCCCCGGAAGGGCTGGAGGAACTGGCCGCAGCCGTTCGCAAAGCGGTCAACCGGCTGGTAAAAGATATTTGCGCTGACTCGCAGGTCAGCCCGCACCAGGTGCTGGATATCGTTGTCGGCGGCAACACCACAATGCTCGAGCTGGCGGCGAAGATCGACCCGCAACCCCTGGGGAGGCGTCCTTTCACCGCGACAATAGTCGGCGGTAAAAGTTACCCCATGGAGCAATTCGGTTTTGAGGCCAATCCGGCGGCGAGGGTTTACATACCGCCTGTTGTTCACGCCTTTGTGGGAGGGGACGTGAGCGCGGGACTTCTTGTATCAAGCGGCTTTTTCGAAGGCCCCGGGGCGATCCTGTTCATCGACGCCGGGACAAACGGCGAACTGGGGCTGAGCGCCAACGGAATGCTGGTGGTAACCTCCACAGCGGCGGGCCCCGCCTTCGAAGGAATGGGGATTTCTTGCGGGATGCGGGTCGGGGTCGGCGCTATCGAAGCGGTCTTCGCGGAGGGCACTTCCATACTTTTTGGAACGGTTGGAAACGCACCGGCAAAGGGCATCTGTGGTAGTGGAATCATCGATCTGGTGGCAAGCCTTCTCCAGATGGGAGTGATTGAAAGAACGGGCAGAATGAAGCGCCCACGGAACTCGGAAGGCCTGCCCGAATCCATCGCGTCATGCCTTGAGGAAGTTGAGGGTCAGGCAACCTATAAACTGGCGGATGGTGTGCGCTTCACTCAGGAGGACGTCCGCCAGGTGCAGCTCGCCAAAGGAGCCATCAGGGCGGCGATCGATATGTTCCTTCAGGAAACCGGCACTTCGTCGGAGGAGATCCAGCGCATAGTTCTGGCCGGCGGATTCGGGTACTCACTGCGGCCTGAAAGCCTGGAGATTATCGGTATGATACCACCAAATATGGCCGACAAAGTAACCTTTGCCGGGAATACCAGCCTGCTGGGCTGTGTAAAGTTACTTGGCAGTGTCTCGGAGAGGCGTTTCATTGAGGACAGGATGTCTCAAGTCGAGCACATTGCGCTCGCTGAACGGCCTGAATTCATGGAATATTACGTGGAGAATATGCGCTTTCCATCTCAATGACTTACAATCCATCGCAGCCAACGGAAGACCATCCCAGGGTAGTTGTCGCCTGCCGCTCACTCAAGCCCGAACTGGAGGCCCTGCGCCCGGGTGACGGTACTATCGAGATACGGTACCTGGAACAAAACCTGCATCGGACGCCGGAACTGATGCCGGATATAATCCAGAATGAGATCGACGGGCTTGACTATGCCTCGCAGATCATACTCGGCTACGGGCTGTGTTCCAATGGCGTAGTAGGACTGGTTGCTCCCAGGCAGGGTCTTATAATCCCGAGGGTACATGACTGTATAACCCTTTTTCTGGGTTCACGACAGGCATATGAAGAGGCCTTTCGAGAGAGGCCGGGGACATATTACCTCACACCCGGCTGGATAGCCGAGGATAAAGACCCTCTGGGCTATATGGAGCGGGAGTATACCCCTAAACTGGGTCGTGAAACAGCCGAGTGGGGAATAAAGGAAGAACTCAAGCATTACACTCACATGGTGCTCATTGACACCGGGGTGATGGATGTGATTCCATTAAGAAAACGAACGGTCGAAAACGCCCGCTTTCTCGGAAAGCACTACAAAGAGGTAACAGGAAGGCACAACTATTTTCAAAAAATACTTTACGGACCATATAACCTTGAAGACTTCGTCATTATTGAGCCGGGCGGGATGGTAGAACAGAGGTTTTTCTTTCGGTGATTATCGATTAGTTAGCAGTATGCCAAGTTTGCCGGGGTTTTGGGGCCGCACACCCCCAGAGGCAGATATTGGCGGTTGGGTGTGAAATGCCTGCCGCAGGCATAGGTGATTCCCGATAGGGCTCGAGAGATCAACTCCCTTGTATCCCTCCGGTATCGGAGTACGGGACAGTCCTTTCCGAAAGAGGGGAAGGGAATTAATAGAAGATGCAGGAACACTTTCCTGCCGGGGGCTTCCGGGGGTGTCCCCCGGAGTATATAAGGGGTGGTGGGCCGGCAAAGGTCGCCGAAGGCAATGAGATTCCCAATGGGGTCAGAAATGAAAGTTAAGCCGGGGTTTCGGGCCGCAGACCCCGAGGTACTCTTGGGTGGGGGACGGGTAAGGAAGTAAATCTTCACGTGATTTAAAAAGAGGGAGGAACCATGGAAATAGTCGGTGAACTCATCAACTCAAGCCGAAAACCAATCTCAGATGCGATAGAGGCACAGGATACCGATACAATACAGAGAATCGCCAGGGACCAGTGGGAAAGCGGCATTGATTTCATTGATGTCAACGCGGGCACGTTCCCTAACGAGGAGGCGGATTACCTCAAGTGGCTGGTGACCGTTATTCAGGAGGTAGTAGAGGGCCCCTGCTCACTGGACAGCCCCAATCCCCGGGCAATAGAGGCCGC
>JAWOBX010000015.1:0-5995 GCA_046484125.1 Dehalococcoidia bacterium
AAATATTCTCTCGAAAACGTTCCCGTAGCGCGAGGCTTTCAGCCTCGCCCAAGCGACCCTGAAAGGGTCGCGCTACGATTACAATACATCGGTATCAATACAACATCGAAAAAAGTGGCGCGAGCGCGCATCCCTCCTTCATTCTGTATTCTGACTCCTGCATTCTGCATTCTTTTTTACGGCATCGGCCCCGAAACCCCGGCTCACCCCTTTTACCTTCTTCCTCTTTCGGAAAGGCCTGTCCCGTACTTGATACGGGAGGGATACAAGGAAGTTCAGTGATCCGGAACCCGATCGGGAATCCAGGTAAACCAAGGGAAGGGATATCCTGATTCCATGGATGATGCCGGTATCCCGCCGAATACAAACAGAATCCCGGGAACCATTTGAGCGGATTTCCTTATCAGGTTTTCTCCGGGGATACCCCCCCTCCCTATCCCCTCACCCATATTCCTGTTATAATAGCAAATCAAGAAGAAGCTTAAGGAGCCTGGAATTTATCATATGAAGGCAGTCATCCTCGCGGCGGGGGAAGGTAAGCGAATGCACCCCCTCACCTACACCCGCCCCAAGGTAATGGTCCCCCTGGCCGGGAAGCCTATACTCGAGCACGTAATGCTCTCCATCAGGAACGCCGGTATCAGCGAGTTCATCTTCGTTGTGGGCTATTTCGATGAGGCGGTAAGGGAGTATTTCGCGGATGGAGAGGCATACGGCGTAAGCATTGAATACCATACTCAGCGCAGGCAGCTCGGAACCGCCGACGCGATCCGGAATCTGCCGGGACTGGTAGAGGAAACCTTCCTGCTCGCCAATGGCGATGCCATCGCCGGAGCGGCGGACATCACCCGGCTGATCGAACGCCGGCGTAATACCATGGCCCTGGTAAGTCTGGAGGATACCACGGATATGGGTGTGGTAGAGGTGCGGGAAGGGCAGGTGGTACGAATCCATGAGAAAGTAGCGGAGCCGCCTTCAAACCTGATCAACGCCGGCATCTACATCCTTACTCCGGATATATTCCCGGCGATAGCCTCCACCCCGACCTCATCCCGCGGCGAATATGAACTGACCGATTCCCTCCAGTCAATCATTGACCGTGGAGAACCTGTCGGATGCGAGCTGCTCGATTCCTGGCTGAACATCAGCTGTCCGTGGGATATGCTCTCGGCCAACGTGGAGATGATGGCCGAAATGGAACCGCGAATTGACGGGGAGATAGAGGATAGCGTGGTGCTCAGGGGACCGGTTTCGGTGGACTCCGGGAGTTTGATCCGTTCGGGCTCATACATTGTCGGCCCGGTTATAATAGGCCGTGATTGCGAGGTCGGGCCCAACTGTTATATCCGTCCGGCGACATCCATAGGCGACCGTTGCCACATTGGCGCGGCGGTCGAGGTCAAGAACTCCATCATAATGGATGGCAGCCACATACCGCATCATAACTACGTTGGGGACAGTATCATAGGGGAGAACTGCAATCTGGGCGCGGGCACTAAGGTGGCCAATCTCAAGCTGGATAACCGTAACGTCCAGGTCGGACATATTGACACCGGCCGTCGAAAGCTGGGGGTGATAATGGGGGACAGGGTCCGAACCGGCATCAACTCCTGCCTCAACATCGGCTGCAGCATCGGTAACGACGCGGTCATCGGTCCCGGAATGGTGGCCAGGGGAGTGATAAGGCCGAGGGCCAGGGTTTTTTAAGACACAAGCGCGGGGATTCCGCTCTACAAGAGGTGTGGCCGGCAGTCCGGGGTGTGTTTTCCCCCCGGGGGCTTTCGTGGCCGCACACCCCCGGGGTTCCAATGGGCGGCCGGGTAAGAAATGCTCGCCGGAGGCGGAACGCAAATAAGGAGGCGGGAACGCGGTAACAGTCCGACTCACCAACTCGCAAACGGAGTGATTCAATGGAGAGGATAACTCAAGCTATAGTCCTGGCGGCGGGAGAGGGGCAGCGGCTGAAACCATTCACCTCAGTGATGCCCAAGGTGATGATCCCGGTTGCCGGCAAACCAATGCTCCAGTATGTGATCGAAGCCCTGGCCGCCAACGGAGTGCGCCGGATTGTGCTGGTGGTCGGCTATCGAAAGGAGCAGGTCCAGGACTACTTCGGCTCCGGGCAGGATTTCGGCGTGGAGATAGAATACGCCATCCAGCGCCAGCAACTGGGAGTGGCCCACGCGCTCAAACAGGCCGGGGACCTGGCGGATGAAAGCTTCCTCCTCATCATGGGCGACAACATGATCAGGGCGGAGACCATAGCGCCGCTGGTAAACGCCTCTTCCAGCACGATGCTCACCAAAACCGTTGAGGATACCTCTCGATACGGGAAAGTCACCATACGTGACGGAATAGTAAAGATGATAACGCGTGAAAACCGTGCGACTGACAAATGTGTGGATGTAGGGGCATATGCCCTTACCAGAGACATATTTGAGAACATAGGGGATGAGGTAAGCCTGGTTCAGGTTTTCCAGAACGTCATCGCGGCCGGGTACCAGATAGCCGCCCTCCAGACAGAGGAGTTCTGGCACGATGCCGTGTTCCCGTGGGATATCCTCAAGCTGAACAGCATGTGCCTGGCGGGTGTATCGCCCGCCACAGGTGGAACCATCGAAGAGGGTGCCACCATCAAAGGGGCGGTATCGACCGGCGATAACACCATCATAAGGTCAGGTTCCTATATCGTCGGGCCGGCGATAATCGGGGAGGATTGTGAAATCGGCCCCAATGCGTGCGTCTTTCCCTCAACCAGCATTGGCAACAACGTAATCCTCTCTCCGTTCAGCATGGTGAGAAACTGTGTTATAGAGAAAAGCGTGTCGATAGGCCCCGGTTCCCACCTCAATGACTCCATCGTAGCCTCCGGAACCACCATTGGCAGTCACTTCGCCGCCCGAAGCGATGACGCCCTGGTGACGATAGAGCAGGAGCATTACCGGGTCGAGATGGGAGCCATAATCGGCAATTACTCCACGCTGGGCGATTTCGTAGTGGTCGAGCCCGGTTCCATCATCGGCAATAACTGCCGGGTCAGTCCGATGAACGTCATCAGCGAGAATATACCGGACGATTCCCGGGTGATATAGAATGTGCGGCATAGTTGGATATACAGGATACAGGCAGGCTCGAGATATCCTTTTCGATTCCCTCAAGCGGCTGGAATACCGGGGCTATGATTCCTGCGGCATTGTCCTGATAAACAACAGCCTCTCTCTTTATAAAGACGTAGGGCGCGTGGTAGATTTCGAAAAGGAGGTCCCCGCGTTACCGGGGAAAACCGGCATCGGGCACACCAGGTGGGCCACACATGGGAGTGTGACCGAGGCCAACGCCCATCCTCATACCGACTGTACCGGTGAAATCGCGGTGGTGCACAACGGAATAATCGAGAACTTCCTCAAGCTCAGGGAGGAGCTGACCTCCGAAGGACATCAGTTCACCTCGGAGACGGACTCGGAGGTTATTGCCCATCTTATAGAGAAATACTATCAGGGCGACCTTGAAAAGGCGGTATCAGCGGCACTCAAGGATATCCACGGCACGTATGCCATGGTTGTAGCGGCCGGAGGGCACAAGCATCTCGTCGCCGCCCGAAACGAGAGTCCTCTTATCCTGGGCATCGGGGACCGCGAGAACTTCGTCGCCTCCGACGTGGCGGCTATCCTGGAGTATACTGACAGGGTGATCTATCTTGAGGATGGCGATCTGGTTTACCTTTCTGATAAAAGCGTCTCCATCACCAGTAACGGAAAGCCTGTCCAGAGGGAGACACAGGTGATACCGTGGACGGTGGAGGAGGCCCAGAAGGCGGGTTATGAGCATTTCATGCTCAAGGAGATACACGAGCAACCACGGGCGATTGAGAACACTCTCAAGGGCCGGATCTCCTTTATAGAGCCGATGGCGAAGCTTGGCATGGAGAAGACAGGGGACCTTGAGGACCTGCTCATAGTGGCCTGTGGCACATCCTATCATGCCTCCCTGATAGGGGAATATGTCATCGGAAAGCTCTGCCATATACCGGTAAAGGTGAGGATATCCTCCGAGTTCAACCACCACGATCTGACACTTGAAAAGACCTGGGTTCTGGGGGTGAGCCAGTCCGGTGAGACCGCGGATACGTTGCAGGCTCTCAAGAGAGCCAAAGCCCAGGGAAGGCTGACCCTGGCGATTACCAACGTCCAGGGAAGCAGCATTACCCGTCTCGCCGACCAGGTATTCTATACACAGTCGGGCCCGGAGATAGGCGTAGCCGCCTCCAAGACATTCATAACGCAGCTCGTCTCACTTTACCTGCTGGCGCTTTCTTACGCGCCACTTGATATGAAAACCTATGAAAAACTGATAGAGGAACTGCGAATGCTGCCCACCAAGATACAACAGGTTCTGGATAGCGAAGAGCGGATCGCTATGCATGCCGGGGAGCTTTCCCGCTATGAAAACGCCTTCTATATAGGCCGGGGGATCAGCTATCCGGTGGCCCTTGAAGGAGCCCTCAAGCTGAAGGAGATCTCCTACATCCACGCGGAAGCCTACCCCGCCGGCGAGATAAAGCACGGTCCATTTGCCCTGCTTCGCGCCAACACCCCGGTTATCGCCGTAGTCACCAGGGACAACACTTATGAATCGATGTTGACCAACATCAAGGAGATAAAGGCGAGGGGCCCCCAGGTCCTTGCCATTGCCGAAGAGGGGGACGACGAGATCGAGCAGTTTGTTGACGCGGTTATTCAGGTCCCACAAGTCGATCCGTTATTCTCCCCCTTTGTAAACACCGTGGCTTTACAGCTTCTGGCATATTACGCTGCCAAAGAAAGGGAATGCCCCATAGACCTTCCCGCCAATCTGGCCAAGAGCGTGACGGTGCTTTAGAGCGAGTTCGCGAGTGGTAACACTGGCCTGAAGCCGGGGTTCCGGGGCCGCAGGCCCCGAGGTTTAAATGGGCTGGCGGGCGGGAGATGCCCGCCGGAGGCGAAGTTCCCTATGGGGGCCGGGATCACCGAACTCCCTTGTATCCCTCTTTCCGAAAGAGGGAGAAGGTAAAAGGGGTGAGCCGGGGTTCCGGGGCCGCAGGCCCCGAGGTTTAAATGGGCTGGCGGGCGGGAGATGCCCGCCGGAGGCGAAGAGATTCCCTATCGGGGATTGACGAGAAGCCACCCATAGCATCATGATGTATAAAAGGCTCTCAAATGATGACTGAAGAACACCCGAATTCCAGCGAAAGCCGGCGGTCGAAAATCGTAGCGGCCATTCCCTGCTTCAACGAGGAACGCTTCATCGGAAGCGTGGTAATCAAGGCAAGGGAATACGCCGATACCGTGGTGGTTATTGACGATGGCTCCGAGGATGGCAGTGCCTGGATCGCGGAGGCCGCCGGAGCGGAGGTATACCGCCACGGGGAAAACAGGGGTTACGGGGCGGCTATCCGAAGCTGCATGGAGAGAGGAAGGGCGCTTGGCGCCGATATCCTGGTGACGATTGACGGGGACGGGCAGCATGATCCGGCCGAGATACCTGCCGTAATCAGGCCGATTGTTGATGGGGAGGCCGACGTAGTGGTTGGTTCCCGATTCCTGGGTCACGAGAGCGGAGCGCCTTTCTATCGCCGCCTCGGCCAGCGTGCCCTGACAACCTTCACCAACCTGGGCTCAGGCGCGAAGATAACCGATTCGCAGAGCGGCTGCCGGGCCTACTCTGAAAGTGCCCTGGAAAAACTCGATGTCTCCGAAGACGGCATGTCAGTCAGCTCCGAGATTCAGTTCGCCCTGAAGCAGGCGGGGTTGAGGGTGGTGGAGGTGCCTATAGATGTCAACTACGATGACGCGGTGAAAAGAAATCCAGTAGGACACGGTTTTAACGTGATGGTCAGGGTGGTAGTTCTTTTCATACTGAGGCATCCGCTGCTTTCCTTCGGCTTGCCCGGACTGGCCTTTCTCGGCGGCGGACTCGCTATGGGTTTGCGCGTGATAGATATATATTCTGATACCGA
>JAWOBX010000099.1:0-25162 GCA_046484125.1 Dehalococcoidia bacterium
ATGCTCTCACCGGATGGTGAGAGCATGCAGACAACCAGTCTCCGATTGGTGGGGGGCATTGCCTGAGGACTCCACTTTTTACTAGACCTATTTTTGGGGAAGGTTACAGTTATGATGTAAACCTCCCCATTTTATGTACCAGATGGAATTACAGGATTAAAGTCTTTTGGAGGGTACCCGACAAAAATCCCGACAAACTCAGAAAAACTTGGTAGACGTCGGTAGATAATTAGCTACATAAGATGGGGGGAGCGATTAACAGAGAAATCCTTTGTGGAAGCCGGGGGACGTACAACTTCGAATTTTGAGACCGCCGCGTCTACCATTCCGCCACTCCGGCAAAGATGTAAAAACCCAGCCGGTTTTTAAAGGGCTGGGTTTCTATCAATTTAATGGAGCGGAAGATGGGATTCGAACCCACGACCTCCTCCTTGGCAAGGAGGCATTCTACCGCTGAACTACTTCCGCTCATCCAACATGGTGCCGAGGGGCGGATTTGAACCACCGACACCCGCATTTTCAGTGCGGTGCTCTACCCCTGAGCTACCTCGGCTCATTTGCATTCTACATTGACCAAAATTATTAGTCAAGGCATCGGTTTGAAGCTGTCAGTCACCTCGCTTTAAAAGGTGCGTCCAATCCCGAAAAACGGCTTTTCAATTCTTATATGGTAAGCAGGTATGCATCTTCAGAGTTCACTTTGCGACCTTAAACGGTTCACTTTTAAATTTTAATTAACAATTCAATTCGAGCTATTGACAAATATTACAATACATGGTAAATTTATTATTTGCTGCCTTTGAATAACTATCCTCATGAATTCCTTCCAGTTCACGTATCAGCAATAATGGTGTGTTTGAGACCATAAATAACAAGGGGGTTTGTATGCCCCAATGGAGTATTGGTAAGTGAGTGTAAATACTGTTCTACCGCAATTCATACCCTATGACAACAGAAAGTCCTTCGCCCGGATTCCAGAGGTTGTAGGAGTTCCGGATTTAATCCAGATCCAGCGCGGCTCATACAGCTGGTTCATGACCGATGGCTTGACGGAGCTCTTCGAGGAAATCTCCCCGATAAAAGACTACACTGGTAACCGGCTTGAGATTATGTTCCTGGAACATGAGCTTGGAGAGCCCAAATATTCAGAGCAGGAATGTCAAGAGCGCGATCTAACCTATGCCGCGCCAATCAAGGTAAAGGCCCGGCTCATAGTCAAGGAAACGGGTGAGATTAAGGAGCAACACCTATTCATGGGAGATTTCCCTCTTATGACACCAAGAGGGACGTTTATCATCAACGGGGCAGAACGGGTAGTCGTAAACCAGCTCATCCGCTCGCCTGGAGTGTACTTCACCATAGAGAGGAACATATCCACCGGCCACCGGCTCTGCTTCGCCAAATTAATACCTGATCGTGGTATCTGGGTTGAGTTTGAGACATCCAATCGTGGCGTAATTTCCGCCAAGATAAACCGCAAGAGAAAAATCCCGGTCACCACTCTTCTTCGCGCTGTTGGCTATGGCAGTGACGAACAAATTATCAGCCTGTTCACCGATGTGGATAACGGCGCTGTCTCGTTTATCCGAAACACTATGGAACGTGATTCCCATATCACCAACGAACAAGAGGCACTCTCCGAGTTCTTTAAGAAAGTACGGCCGGGCGAGCCGCCTACGGTTGACAACGCCCGCGCTTTGATACATACACTTTTCTTCGATCATCGCCGGTACCGTCTGGGTAAAGGGGGGCGGTACAAACTGAACAAACGACTCGGCCTTGATCGCTCTCTCAAGCAACAGGCACTCATGCCCGAGGATTTCGTAGCTGTTGTTCGGCGTATCATAGAGATAAACAACGGAATCTACTCCGGTGATGATATCGATCATCTCGGCAACAGGAGAGTCAGAGCGGTAGGCGAACTGCTGCAAAGCCATCTTAAAATGGGCCTGCTCCGAATGGAGAGGACAATAAGAGAACGCATGAGCCTTCTTGATACCGGCTCAGCAACCCCAAGCACACTGGTCAATAACAGGGCTGTTACTGCCGCGATCAGGGAGTTCTTCGGCAGTTCCAGGCTTTCTCAGTTCATGGACCAGACTAACCCTCTTTCTGAATTGACCCATAAGCGAAGGTTATCCGCGCTCGGTCCAGGTGGTTTCTCAAGGGACCGCGCCGGTTTTGAAGTACGCGACGTACACTATTCCCACTATGGCAGGATTTGTCCTATCGAGACACCGGAGGGGCGTAATATCGGTTTGATAACCTCGCTGGCTACCTACGCGGCTGTTAACGAATACGGCTTCATTGAAACCCCTTACCGTAAGGTAAAAAGGGAATTGCCAAACGATTCGCCTGAGCTCCTGAACTGTGTCGTCAGGGAGCCGGTGCTTGATTCAAACGGGAAAGTAGTCGCAGTCGAGGACACGGTAATCGATGAGAAGCTGGCGCGGAAGCTCGCCAAACTCCCGCCCTGCGAGCTAAAAGTAAGACCCTTCGTCTCCTCAGAGATAGACTGGCTTCCGGCAGATGAAGAGGATAAATACATCATAGCCCAGGCAAACGCCAGACTTGATGAAAATAACCACTTCATTGATAAAAGAGTGGAAACAAGATACTATGAGAAATTCGTCCTGGTAAACCCGGTCAATATCGATTACAGGGATGTTTCCACCAGCCAGATTGTAAGTGCTAGCACCGGACTCATACCGTTCCTTGAACACGACGACGCCAACAGGGCTCTGATGGGTTCCAACATGCAGAGGCAAGCCGTGCCTCTCCTCAACGCCGAAGCCCCACTGATAGGGACGGGTATGGAGCGGGAAGTGGCGCGTGACAGCGGCCAGGTGATTCTGGCTCCGGTAGACGGAGTCATTACATCTTCGACCTCCAGCCATGTCACACTCAAAGGAAATGATGGGAAAGAATACACATACCGTCTTATGAAATTTGTCAGAAGCAATCAGGGAACATGCACCACCCAGCGATCCAAAGTAAACCAGGGCGACAGGGTCAAAAAGGGTCAGGTACTTGTTGACGGCTCCGCAACGGAACTGGGGGAGCTGGCTCTCGGGCAGAATGTTCTGTGTGCTTTCATGGCCTGGGAGGGATATAACTTTGAAGATGCGATTGTCATTTCAGAAAAGCTGGCTCAGGCTGACAAATTCACCTCGATACACATCGAGAAATACGAGGTAGAGGCCAGGGATACCAAGCTTGGACCTGAGGAGATCACGAGAGATATACCTAACGTGGGTGAGGCCAGCCTACGCAATCTCGATGAAACCGGAATCATCCGTGTAGGCGCTGAAGTTGCCTCGGGGGACATCCTTGTAGGCAAAGTTACGCCCAAAGGGGAAAGGGTACTGACCGCTGAGGAAAAGCTTCTCAGGGCCATCTTCGGCGAAAAGGCGAGAGACGTTAAAGACACGGCGTTGAGAATGCCGCACGGGGAATCCGGCAAGGTAATCAGTGTTAATGTGTTTTCACGCGAAAACGGCGACCATCTTGACGCGGGAGTCAACACGATGGTTCGCGTGTTTGTGGCCCAGAAACGGAAGGTGTCGGAGGGAGATAAGCTGGCGGGCCGCCACGGGAACAAAGGGGTTATCGCCAAGATCCTTCCCGCTGAGGACATGCCCTACCTCCCGGACGGTCGACCGGTTGATGTAGTTTTAAGTCCGCTGGGAGTGCCTTCCCGTATGAACATAGGCCAGCTTCTTGAGACTCATCTGGGTCTGGCTGCCAACGACCTCGGATTCAGGGTAGTCACTCCGGTATTCAATGGAGCGAATGAGACCGCTATTGAAGAGGCTCTTGCCCAGGCGTGGTTTGTTCGCCGATTCGCCGCCGAGAAGCTTGAACAGAATACAGGCGGCCCGCAATTGATCGAAAAAACAAAGGCATGGCTCAATGATCTGGGCCTTGACGGTGAGAAGATATACAGCGAAAACAGCGCCGGTGAAGCCAGACGGACTTGCTTGAGATTCTGGCTGGAGGAGCAGGGCCTGTCCGGTCTTGATGATAGGGACGATGAAGAACTGAAGCTCACAGCAAAAAAGATGGAACAGCAGAGGAAAATACCTTCGCCCGTATCCGGTAAAATGACGCTATATGATGGACGCTCAGGCGAACCTTTTGATGAGCCCGTAACAGTAGGCTGCATGTATATAATGAAGCTCATTCACCTGGTTGAGGATAAGATCCATGCCCGGTCGACAGGTCCATATTCCCTCGTAACACAACAGCCTCTCGGCGGCAAGGCACAGTTCGGCGGACAGAGGTTCGGCGAGATGGAAGTCTGGGCCCTGGAGGCTTATGGAGCCGCTTATAATCTTCAGGAGATGCTAACCATCAAATCGGACGACGTCGTCGGCAGGGTCAAGACCTATGGAGCCATCGTTAAAGGCGAGGATATACTCAGCCTCGGAGTACCTGAGTCTTTCAAGGTCCTTGTCAAGGAATTGCAGAGCCTCGGCCTGGCCGTCGAGGTGCTGGGAGTTGATGACGAGCAAATCATGCGGCCCAAAGGTGTATCGGACGAGATGCCCCGGCTGGGCATTAATCTCACAGGTCTAGAGAATGGAGAGAGCGAGTAATGTTGGATCTGAATGATTTCAGTAGCATTCGACTTTCCCTGGCGTCACCGGAACAGATTAAGAGCTGGTCCTATGGGGAAGTAACCAAACCGGAAACAATAAACTACCGAACACTCAAGCCGGAGAGGGATGGGTTATTCTGTGAACGCATTTTCGGACCCACCAAAGACTATGAGTGTTACTGCGGAAAGTACAAAAAGATACGTTATAAGGGTGTTATATGCGATAAATGCGGAGTGGAAGTAGCCCATTCCCAGGTTAGAAGGGAGCGCATGGGGCATATTCAGCTCGCAGCTCCGGTGGCTCATATATGGTTTTTCAAGGTGACACCGAGCCGACTGGGACTTCTACTCGATCTTTCTCCTCGCAAGCTGGAACAGGTGCTTTATTTTGCCAAGTTCATTATTACCCGTGTTGATGAAGCCGCCAGAAATCGTGAAATCGATAAGCTCAAAGAGGAGCTGGAAATGGTGTCTATGGAATCTCAGGAATCAGAGGAGGAGATTGAAGCCTCTGATGATGAGTCCGTTAACGCCACTGGCGAACAAGGGGAGCAGGAAGGCGTAACTGCCGGGCATCAAGAGCCGGCGGGGCATGATGAGAAATCAGACCAGGAACTAAATAATCAAATAGATGAGCTGAGTAAAATCCAGCCACTCCGGCTCCTCGGAGTAAGCGAATACCGTGATTTGTCTATCAGATACGGGCATCTCTTTGAATCCAAGATGGGGGCTGAAGCTGTTCTCGACATACTCCAGCGTCTCGACCTCGAAAAGCTTCGTGAAGAGCTCCATGAAGAAGCCGTATCCAGCTCGGGGCAGAACCGAAAGAAGGTTATTAAGAGGTTACGTGTAGTAAAGGCTTTTATGAGGCAGGGCACCAAGCCTGAATGGATGATAATGACAGTATTGCCCGTCATCCCTCCTGAGCTTCGACCCATGGTTCAACTCGACGGTGGCAGGTTCGCCACCAGTGACCTGAACGACCTTTATCGCAGAGTGATAAACCGCAACAACCGGCTCAAACGGTTGAAGGAGATGGGCACCCCCCAGGTTATCATTCGGAATGAACAGCGAATGCTTCAGGAGGCCGTGGACTCTCTGATCGATAACGGCCGGCGTGGCCGCTCCGTGACCACAAGCAGCGGGCACAAACTGAAATCACTCTCTGACATGCTCAGAGGGAAACAGGGGCATTTCCGACAGAACCTGCTCGGCAAGAGAGTGGATTACAGTGGCCGATCTGTTATTGTCTCCGGACCCGAATTGAAACTGCACCAGTGCGGACTGCCAAAACGAATGGCACTCGAGTTATTCAAACCATTCGTTATGCGCCGCCTCATAGCCAGGGGCATGGCCTATAATGTGCGAAATGCCAAAAGAGCAGTGGAGCACGAAAAAGAAGGTATATGGGATATTCTGGAAGAGGTGGTGTCGGATCACCCTATCCTGTTAAATCGCGCACCAACCCTGCACCGTCTCGGACTTCAGGCTTTTATGCCCATCCTGGTGGACGGGAGCGCGATTCAGCTTCATCCGCTCGTTTGCGGCGCCTTTAACGCGGACTTTGATGGTGACCAGATGGCGGTACACGTCCCCCTTTCCAAAGCCGCGATTCAGGAAGCCAAAGAGATTATGCTCAGTAAGTATAATATGCTCTCGCCAAGCTCGGGTGACCCCACGGTCGCACCCAGTATGGAAATGGTACTCGGCTGTTACTATATGACCGTGATAAACAAAGACGCCAAAGGAGAGGGTAAAGTCTTTTCCGATTTCGACGACGCCAGAATGGCTTATAACCTGGGAGTGGTGGACCTTGGCGCCGAGATACAGGTCAGAGATAAGGACCGAGGAGAGGTCATAAAGACCACTATAGGAAGGATTATCTTCAACAACGCTCTTCCGGCCGAAATGCGTTTTCGCAACGAACTGATAGACAAGAAAAAGCTGCGACAACTCAGTTCGGAATGTCACCGGCGCTTTGGCAACGATGTTACAGCCGACATGCTGGACGAAATAAAAAATCTTGGCTTTCGATACTCTACGAAGTCGGGCCTGACTATGGCGGTTAGTGACCTCGAAATCCCTGGAGAAAAAGCGGAAATACTGGAACAGGGAGAGCAGGAAATAAGCAGGATTGAGCTTCAGTATCAGGAAGGTCTGGTCACCGAAGAAGAGCGGTCTCAGAACGTGGTCCGGATCTGGACCAACGCGACCGACGAGTTGACCAAAAAGCTCGAGGAATCCCTCGACCCATATGGAGCTATCCACATGATGGCCAATTCAGGAGCCAGAGGTAACATGGGCCAGATCAGGCAGATGGCCGGCATGAGGGGACTGATGCGCGATCCGTCAGGCAAAACAATTGAGCTTCCCATCAAAGCTAATTTCCGGGAAGGCTTGTCAATTCTGGAATATTTCATTTCCACCCATGGAGCCCGAAAAGGACTGGCCGACACAGCGCTTCGAACATCTGACAGCGGGTATCTCACAAGAAGGCTTATAGATGTCGCTCAGGGTATCATCGTTACCGAGGAAGACTGCGGCACCGAAGAGGGCTTCTGGGTTTATGAGCCCACCGATAAGGGTATACTGCCACCGCTTACCGAACGTATACTGTACAGATTTTTGGCCCGTCCAGTTTATCACCCGGAAACGGGTGAGCTAATGGTAGACCGCAATGAGGCGGTTGACGCCGAGAAAGCCACGGAGATCGCAAACGCGGGGGTCACCGAGGTTCTGGTAAGATCACCTCTCTCATGCCAATGCCGAACGGGTATTTGCCAGCGCTGTTATGGTATCGACCTCGGTCGAGGTGGTGTGGCCAACATGGGCGTTGCCGTGGGTATTGTAGCGGCGCAGAGTATCGGCGAACCGGGCACTCAGTTGACAATGAGGACATTCCACACTGGCGGGGTGGTAGGACTGGATATTACAGGAGGACTCCCCAGGGTTGAAGAGCTGCTCGAGGCCAGGAACCCCAAAGGTCAGGCTGTCATCGCGGAGATAGATGGTGTTGCGGAGATAACGGACGTCGAGGATGGATGGAGAATCAAGATCACCAATACTGAGACGCACCACGATTCCTATGAAATCCCCCCGGAATACGAAATAGTCGTCAGCGACAATCAGTGGGTGGACACCGATCAACCGGTAGCTGTGCCATTTGAGAAGGAAGCCCAGCCGGATAAGTCAAAGTCCTCCGCTGTGCTGCCAATACTCGCCAGAGTCGGAGGAACTGTCGAAATAAGCGATCACCAGGTTAATATCATTTACCAGGATACAGAGGAATGGGAGAGCCTGACCTCATCAACAGCACACCTCATCGTGAGAAACGGTGATACGGTAAAAGCAGGCGATCAAGTAACTGAAGGCGCGCTGAATCCACAGGATGTTTTGAGGATCAAAGGGACGGAGGCGGTTAAGAGATACCTGGTGGACTCGGTGCATAAAGTATATCGGGTACAGGGTGTCAGCATTCATGACAAACATATCGAGATCATAATCGCGCAAATGTTACGAAGGGTACGGGTCGACACCTCGGGCGATACCGGCGTGCTCCCCGGGGAACTGCTGGATAAATTCGAGTATGAGTCTCTCAACACCAAGATCCTTGCCGAGGGAGGAGAGCCGGCCACCGCCCATCCAGTGCTTCTTGGAATTACCAGGGCTTCTCTCAATACTGCCAGCTTCCTTGCGGCAGCCTCTTTCCAGGAGACCACCAGGGTTCTGACGGAGGCGGCCATAAGCGGCAGCGTCGATAAACTGGCGGGCCTTAAGGAGAATGTGATTATTGGCAAACTTATTCCCGCCAGAAGCAAGATCTCATGGGAAAAGATCCTTGAGGCCAAAGAAGAAGAGGAAGGAAGATTGATTGACACCGCAAAGATTGAATCTGAACTGGAGGATCAAGCCGGAGAGGAACAGGAGGAAAGAGCGGTGCAATACGAGGTGGAGACAATACTGGAGCAGGAGCAGGCAACAGGAGAGGAACTGGTAGAGGAACTGGATATGTATCCCGAGATGAGTGAGGAAGAAGAGCCGTCAGAAGAATCAGGTTGAAAAACGTGGATTAACGAGGGAACCGTTTGGACCAAGTGAGGCCTCCGGTGCGCTGCGGCTTGCCGGGGCTCCTCTCGGCTTTACGATCTTTCTCCAGCAAAAGGTACTGAGGCTGAATCCGGCGCCGCCGGATTCAGCCTCTCTGTTTTCCTGCCATCTGGTTTAATAACCAGTACTCCATACTATCGGCAAGCGCAATCCAGCTGGCCTCGATAATATTCGTCGAGCTGCCCACCGTATGCCATTCCTGTTCACCGTCGCTTGATTCTATCAGCACCCGCACTTTTGCCTCCGTGCCCTCACTCTCTTCCAGTATGCGAACCTTGTAATCGACGAGCTTAACAACAGCGAGTTCCGGATAAAACTGGCACAATGCTTTACGGAGGGCCTCATCCAGCGCGTTGACCGGACCGTTTCCCTCCGCTGCGGTATGATATATTTCTTCCCCGATTCGCACCTTAACCATCGCTTCGGAAAGAGTGCCTTCCCCCCTTGCGGCAGGGAAGCGGCGCTGCCTCTCAACTATAACCATGAAATCAACAAACTCAAATGGGGGCCGGTAACCCTCTCCCGACCGCCGCAGCAGAAGTTCGAACGACGCCTCCGCGTCGTCATAGCTGAACCCCTCGTTCTCCAGGCGTTTTATCTCACGCAATATTTTCTTAGCCGCCTCTTTCTGAGTCGCGTGGTCCAGCCCGAGCTCACTTGCCTTGTAAATAATGGTGTTGACGCCGGAAAGCTCCGAAACGAGCAAACGGCTGTCATTCCCAACAAGCAGCGGATTGATATGCTGATAGCTGTCCTTCTCCTTCACCATCGCGGAAATATGCATGCCCGCCTTGTGCCCGAACGCGCTTTTCCCCACATAAGGCAGGTACGAATCTGGGGGAAGATTGGCCACCTGGCTTACATATCTCGATACCTCGGTCAGCTTCGAGAGCTGTCCTGATGTTAGACAGTCAATGCCCATTTTAAGCTGAAGAGCCGGTATTATAGAACATAAATTGGCGTTGCCGCACCTCTCGCCATACCCGTTTATGGTACCCTGGACCTGAACAGCACCTCTCTTAACGGCAGCCAGCGTATTGGCAACCGCCAGTTCGGAGTCATTATGAGCGTGAATACCCAGGGGCGCGCCGCATTTTCTGGTAGCCTTAATTATTTTCTTTACATCTTCCGGAAGCGTGCCCCCGTTGGTATCGCAAAGAACAATGCAATCCGCGCCGGCACCGGCCGCGGCTTCGACCGTGCTCAGGGAATACTCGGCATTATCCCTGTAACCATCGAAATAGTGCTCGGCATCAAAGAATACCCTGAGGTTCCTGGACTTGAGATGCCTTATTGAATCGGCAATCATCTCAAGATTCTCGTCGAGTCCGGTTTTAAGAACCCTGCTTACCTGTCTGGCAGAACTCTTTCCAACCAGTGTAACTGTCTGGGCCTCCGACGCCAGCAGATCCTGCAGATTCGAATCGTCTCCCGCTGGAGTGTGAGGACGGCGAGTACTGCCAAAAGCAACCAGTGTCGCGTTTTCCAGTTTCTCGTCACGCATCCTCTTAAAAAACTCTGTATCCTTAGGATTGGCGCCAGGCCATCCACCTTCTATAAAATGGATTCCCAGCTCATCAAGCTTCCTGGCTATTCTGACCTTATCCTCGACTGAAAGCGCGATGGCTTCTCTTTGAGCCCCATCACGCAGTGTCGTGTCGTACAGCCTTATCTTCATAATTAAAACCTGTTGCCAAAGGTAAATCTAGACTACAACAGCTACGTACTTTCGTCAAGAAACGCGCTCCGCTGAAAACAGGGCTCAAATTCATAAACATTCATCTATAAGATGACTGAAAGATGAGTGATAACTTCACAATTTCTTTGTTTTCATCTTCATGAAAGCAACCTCGCACCCCACCAAAGACCGGTGGTCTGAAGGCGCCAATGCGCATCGTTATCAATAGTTGTTTTCTGGCATGCGTCGAGAATGCTGAATCTGACAGAATATGTTAAACTCTTCTCACTGGATATGTTTATATCAGCGATCACAAGAACCAAATGGCGGCAAAGCGTCCTTATATTCACCATAACGCTGGCGGTTATAATAGCAGACCAGATCACCAAACTTATGGTGAGGAGCAATATGGAGCTCGGGGAATCAATCCCGAGCGATGGAAGATTCCGGCTGACTTATACCACCAATTCCGGGGGTGTTTTCGGACTTGATATTGATTCCACCTTCCTTCTGATCATGGCCCCCCTGGTCATCCTCATAATTATCGGACTCTATTTTTTTTACCTTCCTGGTGAAAACAGGCTTATGCGAACAGGCCTGGGGTTACTACTTGGAGGAGCCATCGGCAATCTCGTCGATCGAGTGAGACTGGGAAAGGTAACCGACTTCATCGACGTGCGGTTATGGGGAGATTTTCACTGGGCAACTTTCAATATAGCCGATGCTGCTGTCACCGTCAGCCTCTTCCTGTTGATATTTTATTTTCTGCAGAGAGCAAGAGCGTACGAATGATGTATCCGGGGATGAGGATTTATGCCCGCCCCAACAGCAGTATTTCAAATCCAGTGTCAATCACCCCCGCGTGGCTTATTAACCGGAATCTTCCGTTTTCCTCTTACCAGAGGAACCCCCCCATCATGGATCGTTCTTCAAACCGCCCTGGCATACACCAGCATAGTTTGAAGAACTCTTTTCACGGGGGAGGAAAAACCGCTCCTGAGAGGATGCTGGTATACATCCAGATCAATCGCTGTCTTGGCGTACCTGTTGTTTCTTGACAAACAGGTGCCCTACAGCATATTCTAATCCAAGTGGTCAAGCCCCTGATTTACTCGTGGTTTCCACTTCAGACTACAGATGGTGATCAGCAAGATGCTAAGCAATAGGAACCTCTTCCTGGGAGGAAGGTATAATTCATTCCTGCCCGAGGTGCAGGCATTCCTCTCCTCTCGAAACATCGAAGCCTACCTGGTGGGCGGTTGTGTTAGAGACGGACTCAGAGGGATTATCACCAGCGATATCGATATGGCGATCGGCTGTGATGCCGTAAAAACAGCCAGGCAGATAGCCGATAATCTTAACGGCAGATTCGTCCTTCTGGATGAATTACATCAGGTGGCCAGGACCGTCCTGATTGACGGGGAGGATCGATATAACCTCGATTTCGCGCCCCTTAGAGGCTCAATCGAGGAAGACCTGGGCAAACGGGATTTTACCATCAACGCCATGGCGGTAAGGGTCGGGGAACTTCATGAGGGCTGGAACGAAGCCGAGTTGATCGATCCTCTTGATGGGATCGGCGATATGGAAAAAAGGCTTATCAGGGCCTGCGGTGACCCGGTTTTCATCGATGATCCGGTGAGAATGCTCAGGGCGTTTCGCTTCGCCGCCGAACTGGGTTTCGTTATAGACGCAGGAACTGAAACGCTCGTTTATCAGCAACGTTCACTCCTTACTCAGGTTAGCGGTGAAAGGATCAGGGAGGAACTGGGGCATATACTGGAAACCGGGAAAACCGCTGAAACTCTTGGCAATATGGACCGTCTCGGTATTCTGGAAGTATTATTCCCCGATTTAGCAAACTGTAAGGGTGTGGAACAGCCAAAAGAGCACTACTGGGATGTATTCGATCACTCTATAGAAACCGTCGCCGCCGTCGAGCGGCTCCTCGCCGCGTTGAACTCAGACGGAGATCTGCTGAATTCTTTCATCTTCTCCCACGAGATGGCCGTTCACTTCCGAGAGCGCGCTGGAGGCGCACTGAGTAGAGGCGCGCTGGTTAAGCTTGCCGCACTGTTACACGATATCGCCAAACCACAGACCAGAGAGTTCGATCCTAACCATGGTAAGATCCGCTTTCTGGGCCATGCTCAGCGGGGAGCGGGAATTGCCGACTCCATCCTGCAACGCTTACGTTTCAGTTCGCATGAACGAGGTATTGTCTCGCGAATGATCGATCAACATCTCCGGCCAGGCCACCTGAGCAATGCCCCGGAACTTCCCACGAAGAGGGCTATCTACCGTTACTTTCGGGATACCGGTGAAGTCGGCATAGACACCCTGTTGCTCAGCCTGGCTGATCACCTTGCCACTCGCGGCCCGGCGTTTGAAATGGAAGGGTGGCAGGAACACCTGGAGGTAACCCGGTATATGCTGACCAAACGGTTTGAAGATGAAGCCGTTGTTTCCCCTCCAAAGCTGATCGACGGCCACGTATTAATGGAGAGATTCGGCCTGGCCCCCGGTCCCGAGATTGGCGAAATTCTGGAAGCGGTGCGGGAAGCCCGGGCTTCCGGGGAAATAGAGACTCAGGAGGAGGCGCTGGACTTCGCCAGAAAGGAGCTCGAAAGGAAATATGCGAACCAGAGATAAACTGATACTCGTCGCAGTGGTGATTTTAACCGTTATAGCCGTGACCTCGTTGATCTGGTCCGACTTCGGTAATGAAGGGATGAGTTACGGACTGGACCTCGAAGGTGGTGCCCATTTGGTATATGAGGCACAACTGGACCAACTGCCTGAGGGGGAAGACAGGGATGCGGCCATTGAGAGTATAATCGCTGTAATCGAAAACCGAATCAACGCCTACGGGGTCAGCGAGCCAGAGATCAGGCGGGTCGGGGACGACCGTATCATGGTTCAGATGCCGGGCGTTAAAGATATTGAGGAGGCTAAAGAGCTGATCGGGAAAACAGCCCTCATTAACTTCCGGCAATTCGAATTCATTGAGCCGGAGAGCAACGGTACGCCAGCCCAGACCGGCAACGCAGGGAGCCCGTCAGCGCCAGCGGAAAGCGGGAGTCCGGTGGGGGCAGAAGATGGAGGTTCGACAGAGCCGGCTACCGCCGAGACACCGCTTTATTTCGCGTTGAACGCGGAAGGCGAGCTGGAGCAGGTCGACGATAAAAGTGAGGCTCAATACCAGGCAGTCAGCGCTACCGGCGAGATCGACGGCAAAGAAAGAGCTCTTACCAGTCAGTACTTCTCAGGAAGCGTGGATTTCAGGATGTACGCCAGCACCAACCAGCCGGTAGTGGCCTTCACCTGGAATAACGTCGGGTCGGAACTGTTTGAGCAGATAACCGGCCGGCTAACCCAGTATCCAGAACGCTCGGTGGAACGGAGGCTGGGTATTTTCCTCGGGGATGAAATGATCTCGGCACCGAACGTGAAATCGGTAATCCGCGATGAAGGCGTGATCGAAGGTATGTCGAGAAACGCGGCAAAGCGTTTAACAAGCCTGCTCAACGCCGGCCGAATCGATGTTCCCCTGGAAAGAATAGAGGAGCACAATGTAAGTGCGTCACTTGGTGCCCAATTCATTGAATGGAGTAAGAAGGCCGGATTGATCGGATTGGCACTTGTAATCATGTTCATGGTGCTTCGTTACCGCGTTCCCGGAGCCGCCGCGGGACTGGCCCTGATGATATACACGGTTCTCGTACTGGGAACCTACCAGGCTATACCAATAACCCTGACACTGGCCGGTATCGCCGGATTCATCCTGTCAATCGGTATGGCGGTTGACGCGAACGTACTGATATTCGAACGAATGAACGAGGAATTGCGAAGAGGCCGCACGGTTCGAGCGGCGGTTGAAGTTGGCTTTAACCGGGCCTGGCCGGCAATCAGGGACAGTAACGTTTCCACCTTCATTACGTGTGGTATCCTTTACTGGATGGGCAACGAACTGGGCGTCCCCTCGGTTCAGGGTTTCGCTCTGACCCTGTTGATCGGTGTGGCCATCAGCATGTTCTCCGCCATAGTAATAACGCGCAGTCTCCTGCGCATGATCGGGAGCTCAATGGGTATGAGGAATCAAGCCCTGTTCATTTCCGGCACCAGACAAATGAAGCTCACCGGGGAGGGAAAGTAAGATGGTTGATATTGTAGGCAAGAAATGGTATTTCATCGCGCTTTCCATCGCCATAATCCTCTGCGGGATTATATTCGCGTCGGTTAGAGGGATGCCATGGGGAATCGATTTCACCGGTGGCACTGTACTCACGGTGGAGTATGAACAGGTGGTCGAACGCGACGCAGTAAAGTCGGAACTGTCCGCCATGGGACATGACAAAGCCATCATCCAGGATAGAGGAGAAAACGGCTTTATCATTCGAACCGTGGAGCTCTCTGGCGAAGAACAGAATCAGCTCATGGATTCACTGGGCCAACTGGCAGCCATAACCAGCTTCAGTTTCGATTCCGTCTCCGATCCGGTATCAAAGGAGAAGGCGAGGGGGGCTATTATCGCCGTAGTGGTCGCGGCTGCAGGTATCCTCCTTTATATAGCTTTCGCCTTCCGCAGGCTGCCCAAACCTTTCCGATACGGCACATGTGCCGTCATCGCCCTGATACACGATGTAGCCATAGCGGTAGCTGTCTTTGCCATCATCGGGAGCGCACTTAACCTGAAAGTGGACCTGATGTTTATCACCGGTATCCTCACCGTGGTTGGTTATTCCGTCAATGATACGATAGTGGTGTTCGACCGAATCCGTGAGAACCTCGGCAAAGGCTCCCGGCTCGACTTCGGAACGCTGGTCAATAACAGTCTGATACAAACACTGACTCGCTCACTGACCACGAGCATTACCACCATTATAGTTCTCGTTTCCGTGTATCTATTTGTAGGCGAAGCCATCGAGAGCTTCATGCTGGTATTAATCGTCGGTGTGATCTCGGGAACTTACAGCTCCATCTTCATTGCAAGTCAGGCACTTGTACTGTGGGAGACAGGGGGATTCAAAAGGCTTATCAGAAAACCGGCCTGGTAGCACCCCGCGCAAAGAGGGGAAACGAAATAACATCAAGTGATACAGGCGGACACCAGCGATATCAGCCTCCAATTTGTTGCTTGCTGTCGCTACTCGCCCTGAACCTGTGAAAGAGTGGGGGCGTGAGGGGTCTGATCTATCCCGGCTTGAACCCGCCGCGGCGGATCCCGTGATTAAGGAAAACAGGAAATGAAGCAAAACCTGAGCAAACCGATGCGGGTCAATCAGCCTGATATACAAAGCGGTACATGGTATGGCAGCTGATTACATGCAACAAGCCATCTCTCTGGCGAGGAAGGCTCTCGGAACCGTCAGCCCCAATCCAGCCGTAGGAGCGATCGTAGTCAGCAAGAATGGGAAAATCGCAGGAAGGGGCTACACGCAGCCTCCAGGCTCCGATCATGCCGAGGTAATGGCAATACGCCAGGCCGGAGAGGCATGCCGTGGGGGAACAATGTATGTCACCCTTGAGCCGTGCTGCCACCATGGCCGGACGCCACCATGCACCAGGGCTATAATCAACAGCGGTATCAGGGAGATCCATATAGCCACACTGGATACCAATCCACTTGTCAGCGGAAAAGGCAAAGATATGCTGGAATCCGATGGCATCAGGATGCATGTCGGCGAGAATGAGCAGGAAGCAAAAGATCTGAACGAGGCCTATTTCAAGTTTACCTCCACCAAAACGCCTTTCGTTACCGCCAAATTCGCGATGAGCCTGGACGGCAAGATAGCCACCAGAAGCCGAAGCTCAAGATGGATAACCAACGAATGGTCGAGAGAGCGTGCTCATCGTATTCGATGGGAATCGGACGCGATTGTTGTGGGGATAAATACCATCATCAAGGACAATCCGGAACTTACGGCCAGAACCCTCAACGGAATGAGGGAACCGCTCCGCGTAATCGTAGACAGTCACGGCCAGACGCCAATCGACGCCAGGGTCCTTCATACCCCGGATAGAGTTCTGATAGCCGCAACTGAAAAAATACCCTCTACGAAATTGACCGAGTTCGTTGAAAACGGTATCGAAGTGCTTAAACTACCTGAAAAGGATGGGCACGTAAATCTCACCGCCCTGTTTGAAAAACTGGGCGAAATGGAGGTTATGAGCGTGCTGGTGGAAGGGGGGGGTACGCTTATGGGCTCCATATTCGACCAGGGACTGGCCGACAAGATCATGGTATTCATAGCCCCGATTATTATCGGCGGAGGTGATGCCGTACCGTCGGTGGCAGGCGAAGGCGTTGACCTGGTTTCGCAGGCACTACGTTTGCGGCGCGTTAGTGTGGAACGTTTTCTGGATGATATAATGGTGATCGGTTATCGAGAGTGAGAGAATGTTTACCGGGATCATCGAAGAAACAGGGGAGGTGATATCCGCCGGACACGATGGAATGCTGATATCGGCCCGAACCGTGCTGGAGGGCACCAAAGCGGGCGACAGTATTTCTGTAAACGGTGCCTGCCTTACGGTCATTGATATCGGCAAAGACGCTTTTTCCGTGGAGATCATGCCGGAGACTCTTCGAAGAACCAGCCTCGCAAGACTTAAACCCCGGGGTAAGGTCAACCTTGAGAGATCTCTTGCATCGGGAGGACGTTTTGGGGGACACTTCGTACAGGGGCACGTGGATGGTACCGGAACGGTACTGTCAATGGCGCCGGAGGGCAAAGCGATCGTGATGAAAGTCGAGGCGCCACCAGCTATCATGCGCTATCTGGTGGAAAAAGGCTTCATCGCCCTGGAAGGGGCCAGCCTGACTATCACCTCTTGTGACCTCAACTCATTCAGCGTTTCGCTGGTAACTTACACAATGGAACACACCACGCTTGGAAGTAAAAAGCCGGGCGAGCCAGTCAATCTTGAAATCGACGTGCTGGCCAAATACGTGGAGCGCCTGGTGAATCCGGGCAAATCCGGCATAACAGCTGAGTTTCTGGCGGATCATGGTTTTGTTTAGGTAACCTCTGAGCAGGCAATGATCACCATCTCAGGTACGGTCTCGCTTCGTTGACTTATTTAATCCCAGGTAATAAACTGTAAGTACATCTGGAGGCAATAGAAAATGGCTCTGGCTACAATTAAGGAAGCTGTCGAGGATATCAAGGCCGGCAAATTCGTACTTGTCGTTGATGACGAGGGGCGAGAGAATGAAGGGGATTTGGTTATCGCGGCCGAAAAAATCACCCCGGACGCCATCAATTTTATGGCTAAATATGCCAGGGGCCTTATCTGCGTCCCTCTTACCCCCGATCGGATTGAAGACCTTAAAATTCCGATGATGGTCAGGCATAACACAGCTCATTTTGATAGCGCCTTCACTGTTTCAGTCGAGGCCAAACACAAAGTAACGACAGGTATCTCGGCAGCGGATAGAGCCGCGACGGTTGAGACCTTGATAGACCCGGCAACCCGCCCTGAAGACATCGCCTATCCCGGTCACATGTTCCCATTACGGGCCAGGAGAGGCGGTGTTCTTGTCCGCGCGGGCCATACCGAAGCCTCGGTCGATCTTACGAAACTGGCGGGTCTTTATCCAGCGGCGGTGATATGCGAGGTAATGAAAGATGACGGCACCATGGCCCGCCTTGAGGACCTCGAACAGATGGCCGCCGAATGGGGAATAAAGATCGTAAGTGTGGCCCAGCTCATAGCCTATCGAACACGTCACGATAAGTTGATTCAACGGGTAGCTGAAGCCCTCCTACCCACCAGTTACGGAGAATTCACAGCCATTGCTTACAAAAGCGTTATTGATTCTGACGAACACGTCGCTCTGGTTAAAGGACAGATCAATGAGGAAGAACCCGTCCTGGTAAGAGTTCATAGCGAATGTCTCACCGGAGACGTGTTTGGAAGCCTGAGATGCGATTGCGGCGAACAAATCCACATGGCTATGGAGGCTATCGCGAAGGAGGGGAAAGGGGTCTTCGTCTATATGCGCCAGGAGGGTCGCGGCATCGGCTTGCATAATAAAATCAAAGCCTACGCGCTTCAGGATGGGGGGCTGGATACCGTAGAAGCCAACGAGCGGCTCGGATTTGCGCCCGATCTTCGTGACTATGGTATAGGGGCGCAGATACTTAGTGATCTGGGCGTTAGTGATATGAAGCTGCTCACGAACAATCCCAAAAAAGTGGTCGGACTCGATGGGCACGGTCTTCGTGTGGTTGAGACCGTCCCTATTCAAGCGCCACCTCATCCAGAGAACATGAGCTATCTGGAAACCAAAAAAACCAAGATGGGACACCTTATCGACGTCGACTGGTAATGATTGAAAGTTCTACCTCTCCCAATGCTCAATGGTCGAGAGCTATCAGTATAATGGCTATCGGAAGGAGGCAGTTTTGGGTAAGCAATATGAAGGAATGCTGACCGGCGAAGGTCTGAGATTCGGCGTAGCGATCTCAAGATTCAATGAATTAATTACAGGTAAGCTTCTCGAAGGTGCCAGAGACGCTCTTTCCAGGCATGGGGTCAAAGAAGACGATATTGAGATAGCATGGACTCCCGGGGCTTTTGAGCTTCCTCTGATTGCCAAGAAGATGGCCCAGACAGGAAAGTATGATGGCGTGATCTGTCTTGGTGCCGTCATCCGTGGCGGCACACCACATTTCGACTATATAGCGGCCGAGGTTAGCAAGGGTATCGCCAGTGCCAGCCTCGAACTGGGTTTGCCCATAACCTTCGGAGTTATCACCGCAGATACCCTGGAGCAGGCCATTGAACGCGCTGGTACAAAGATGGGCAACGCTGGCTTCCACGCGGGTATGAGCGCGATAGAGACAGCCAATCTTCTCAAGAGCCTGTAAACAGCGTCGGCCGCCTGCCTGCCTTGTGTTACGTAACTCTATATACGGTATCGCCTTCCCTGGCACGATCAGGCACTTTTATCCCGGCAGAATCACCCGGTTTTGCCTCCTGAACATCGCTGTTATCGATCTGCATGGATTCCACCACAAGTTCCATATCGGTGGTATGCCCCCGGATACGCAGTTTATCCCCGAGCCTTATTGGGGCTGTCACATCGATCCCCGCGACTACCGGCCTGGGATAAAAGCGGCTTACTCTGCCAACTTCCTCCTCAGCCATTCTTTCTCCTCCTTCGTTTTGTCAGAAGTGTAACACCAGACAGTCAACACGTCAATGCCGCGGTTTACCAGAAAACAGCGATTGAAAGAATCCATGCAGGCATTCCCTGAATCGCTGTTGCATCTCCCCCGGTAAAAGGATTTTTCACACCCTATCATCTGGAAACAGAAAGTCACCATTAATTCGGCATATCTTGTTCCAGCAATGATATTCCCCCTCACCCGGCGACAGTATCATTTTTACGATCCGGTACATTCTCTTAACTTTACACGGTACGCACTTTACACGGATTGTTGCCTTTGTTAAACTCTTAGCCATGGCAGAGAAAAAGTCTCTACTGGCGACGATCCATGGCAAGGTACAGGGCGTATACTTCCGTAACTTTGTGCAGACACATGCCAGGACACTCGGGCTTACGGGATATGTGAGAAATATGCCGGATGGCAGGTCGGTTCAGGTAGTAGCCGAAGGGGAAAGGGGAAAACTGGAGGAACTCACCCGCCACCTCAATGTCGGGCCGGCAGGCGCCAATGTTGACACGGTGGAAACCGTGTTCTCGGACTACACGGGCAGCTATGAAAATTTCAGCATAAGCTACTGAGAATACTTCATACCAGGATCACCATATTAGATAAAAAGGGGGCAGGTACAAAACCTGCCCCCTTTTTATCGCTCTTTAGTTAAACGCTTTGCCTGAGACTTAAATCGATTCCAGAAGATTGCTCACTACCTGGTTTACCATTTGCCCCTCCGCTTTGCCTTTCACCCTGGGCATCAGTGCCGACATCACCTTTCCCTTGTCTTTCGGCCCCCGCGCCCCTACCTCCTCAATCACCGCTCGGGCCGCATTTTCCACCTCTTCACGGGTCATCTGCTCCGGTAAATACTCCAGTACTATCGCAAGCCCTTCCTCTTCCTTTTCAACAGCCCCCCGGCGATCGGCCCTGGTGAATTCCGATATACTCTCCCGGTGCTTTTTTGCCTCTTTGTTGAGAACCTCAATCACGTCGGCATCATCAAGCGGCTTGCCTTTAGCAATCTCCGCATTCTTGACCGCCGCTTTGATCATCCTGAGCGTCGCAATTCTGCTCTTATCGCCCGACCTCATCGCGGCCTTGAGATCTTCCGTCAACCGGTCTTGCAGCGTCAACTACCCGATCCTCCCTGTTCATCCCACACTGATCGCAGCCTACGAACTCCTGGAGCTCTTCCGCTTCTTGGTTGCCCGTTTTTTCTTTCGAACCACAGAAGGCTTCTCAAAATACTGCCTTCGGCGGTACTCACTGAGGATACCGTCACTCTGCACTTTTTTGTTGAAGCGCCGGAGAGCACTCTCTATAGACTCATGCCCATCTATGATTACTTCGGCCAAATAGTATCGCCTCCTTCCAGAACTAACTTGAAGTCACAGAAGTTGATTATAGCTACAATCAAGGTAAACTGTCAAGGAAATCATTCGGCCCGAAAACAGTTGATATTTCCCAATCCACATCCCCCATCCCACGCAGTCGCTGTTACTTCGCGTAGAAGGGGAGCAACTTCAGAACAAGTCTCAGCTATGTCAGTTACAGTCTTTGTATAAGGCCAGATCCTGCCTGAACGGTCTGCGGTGTTTTCCAACCGGGCGAATATTGTGCTACACTTGGACTCGGGTAAGCTCTGAAAGTTCAGGGTTCCGCATGAGCCTCTATCGGTGAAAGGGGAACATGTTCCGAGAGAATCTTTGTGATTTGTGCGGCGAGTGTCTTGTTCGATGCCAGTGGATAGAGGCGGACCGCCAGCAGGCAGCGGCCTGGATGAAAGACATGATCGAAGGCAGGCAGACCCCTGTCCTGCGAAAGTGCATTACCTGCTATGCGTGCAACGAGTTTTGCCCCCAGGATGCCAATCCGTTCGACCTGATAGCCCGGCTCCAGGAAAGATATCAGGTTTTTTTCGATCGGAAAGTTATAACGCAGGAAGAAGCGAAATACATCTTCAATGGCCAGCTCAGAAACGCTCAACAGGAAGAGAGGGTAATGTCAACCTGTGTATTCGAAAAGACGGACGCACACCTGATGGAAGGCGAGCTTTATCAGTTGCCCCGCGTCGGTGGAAAGCCGTATTATTGCTGGATACTTTTCAGCCATATGGGCGCGGAGAGCGTGCAGAGAAAACACGCCCGGGAACTGGTCGACAGGCTGGCCATGAGCGGGGCCCGGGAGATAGTCTTCTTCCACGATGACTGCTACGCGATGGTTTCCAGAATGGCCCCTGAATACGGGATAGAAGTCCCTTTCCGCCCGGTCCATTTTTCGGAATACCTGGTGGAATACCTTTCTGCACGGCGAGACCGTATCAGGCCTCTTGGCCTGAAGATTGCTTACCAGCGCCCCTGCGCTTCTCGCCATACACCTTATAAAGAACACTTTATCGATGAATTTTTCGGGCTGGTGGGAGTAGACAGAGTTCAGAGGCAATTTGATCGTGAAAACGCTTTGTGCTGCGCCGGTATCACTCTAATGCTGGGCAACGCGGACCCCGGTCCGGCACAGGAGAAAAACATCATCGATGCCAGACAAAGCGGAGCTCAAGCCATGGTCTGTCTATGCCCCATGTGCTCCAATAATCTGGCCTGGACAGCGGGCAAATATCAAATGCCCCTGATTTTCCTGGGCGACCTGGCCCGAATGGCACTCGGCGAGCTCGACCCGCCGGTGAATGCCTGAAGAACCTTCCCTGTTGGGGGAGGGTTTTCCCCTGACCGGGCAAAACGGATTGTTCCCAATTTCACAAGACACCCGCAGGGTGAATTCCTTTGTATTTGAAAAGCTGTATTCGGGTGGGAAACTGCTCTTGACAGAATGCCGGTAAGCATCCAAACCAAACGCAGTTTACGGGCGTTATCAACCACTTGACAGAACCCCATATATCTGGTATTATCCTGACTGACCGGACAGTCAGTGATGAAAAGCACTTCTTCAGATATATCAACCGAAAGATTCGAGTCAATAGTCCATACAGCGGAAAGGCTCTTCGCCGATAAGGGGTACCAGAGCGTATCGGTTGAGGAGATCGCCAGAACGGCCGGGGTATCTAAAGGACTGGTCAGTTATCACTTCGGCAGCAAGGAGGATTTGCTGGTTCACATAATCAACCGGAATCGAGGGACGCTGCTGGAACAACTGGATGACATAGCGCGAAGCAATGAGTTCACAAAGGCAAAACTGCGTTCCGCGATCGAAGCGTACCTGGAGGCGGCGACTTCAGGACTGGGTATAACCCAAATGGTTCTGGTAGCCTTCTTCGAAGTAGCCTATACGGAGAAGATTCGGAACACGCTGCTTACTTCGCTTGAAGAGAATTTGATCAAGTTTGCCGCGCTGGTAGATGAGGGCATTGCCAGAGGGGAACTAAGACCGGTTGACAGCTTGTTGACCACCCATCTGGTTATCGGCATGGCCCTGGAGATGATTCGGTTGGGAACGATACAGCAGCAGCCTATTCGGCCAGATAAAATCGCTGATGAGATTACTGCGGTACTCCTGGATGGGATTGCTTTAAAATAGATTATACCCGATGGCTTCCGAGTATCGAGCCAGGATGTTTCTGAGGAGGTGATGTTTGATTTGACTGATCGAATTGATTGCTGTGATTTCAAATTAATTTCTGAGGAGGTTATTAATGGCCGATGAGAGTTTCGATGCGGTAATAATCGGGGGAGGAAACAAGGGTTTATTCCTCGCCCTCTATTTGATCAAATACGGCGGTATGAGTGTCGGCATTTTCGAGAGACGTCACGAAATCGGAGGCTGTCTCTGCACCGAGGAGCTCTCCGCCCCCGGCTTCAGGGGTAATGACCACGCCAATATCATACTCCCCTGGTACTATTCCCCCGCGTGGCGGGATTTCCCCCACCTCTGGGATTACGGCGTCCAGTGGGAACAGCACCTCTGCAGCGACGGTTTCGTCTTCCGCGATAACGAGACCGCCCTCGCCATCTACAGCGATAAACACGACCCGACTCAGGAAAGAACGGCCGCGGAGATAGCCCGCTTTTCCAAGTTCGACTCCGAGAAGTGGCTGAAGATGTGGGAGCTTGAGGGTACCGACGCTTATCAGAGAGTTCAGGTCGATAACCTGTTCCTCCCTCCGGAATGGCAGGCCTCCGAGGAGATCCTCAACAGGCAGATGGAGCTCTATCCCAAGCTGATCGAGGCCGGCTTCGAGCCAACGGAGGATATCCTCACCGGCACCATGCTCAACGCGGCCCAGACCTGGTACGAAAGCCAGGAGCTTCAGTCATGCGTACTCAGGTTCGCAGTCTCCTCCGTCGATGACATCACCGAGACCGGCGGTGGTATGAACGCCCTCGGTTTCACCTCCACCCTCCCCACCATCGGCTTCAACCGAGGTGGTACCCACCAGATAGCTCATGGCGTCCATCAGGCCCTCGTCCAGATGGGCTGCAAGTTCTTCACCCATGCCCATGTCAACAAGGTCATCATCGAGAACGGCACCGCCACAGGCATCCAGCTCAAGGACGGCAGTCAGGTAAAGGCCAACAAGCTGGTCATAAGCGCCGGTATGAGTCCCGAACAATTGTGCTTTGAGTTAATCGGCGAGGATTATATCAGCGACGAAATCGCCAGCAAGGTCCGGAATCTGGCCCGCTCTTTCGGCTGCCTCATGTGGTACTCCTTCGCCGTCCATGAGGCCCCCAAATACAAGGCAGAGGCCTTCAATCCCGATATCCACGAGTGTGAATGGCTGGGCCTTCAACCTGACCCTGATCCCATGCACATCGCCAGAGAATGCCAGCATGAGAAGGCCCTTGAATGGCCTCCCCTCGAGGACTATTGCCCCACCGTCGGCTGTCACAGCCTGGTAGACCCCTCAATGGCTCCACCGGGCAAGCACGTCGTCCAGAACGAGCAGCTCTCTCCACCCGCCTCCCACTACTCCGAGAGAGAGTGGCTGGAGATCAAAAGACGATACGCCGACGAGCTGATCCAGATCTGGCAGGATTACGCCCCCAATATGACGTGGGATAACGTCATCGGCGTCGATACCAACAGCCCTTACGATAACCTCCGCATGAGAAACCTTGCCCCAAACGGCACCATGGCCGGCATCGACCGTATCCCCTCCCAGGTCGGCGCCAACCGGCCCATACCGGAGCTGGCCAACTATCGCACACCGGTCAAGAACCTCTACGCCACCGGCGGCTGCTGGTGGGTAGGCTCCAACGCCGGCTGCGCCGAGGCTTACAATACCTACAAGATCATCGCCACCGACCTCGGCCTGGGTAAGCCATGGGAGGAACAGGGCAAGGAGGAACCTGACTCCCTTGTGGAACAGCTCTGGAAAACCAGAAAAAGAGTGCGGGACCTGGCTCCACCAGGCTATTCTTACAGATAGACCGGTATTTAAGGATAGAAGGAGAGAGAAATGGCGACATATGAGTACGATATAGTTATCATCGGCAGCGGACCGAACGGCCTGGAGATAGCCGCCTACCTGGCCAGGGCCGGCCAGAAGGTCCTCCTGCTCGAGAAAAGATACGAGGCCGGAGGAGGGCTCGCCACCGAGCAGATCACCCTCCCCGAGTACTTCCATAACACCCATGCCATCTTCCACAT
>JAWOBX010000051.1:0-4208 GCA_046484125.1 Dehalococcoidia bacterium
CTTGACCGACCGTGCCACTGCTGGCGCCGTATAAATATAAAAGTAAAATGTAAAATAATTCATCTGCAGGTTGAGAATAACCTTTTCCGGGAGGCAGCATTTTTACAGCGGGACGTCAATGCGCATCAGGATAGATCGCGGTGGACCGAAACTGCTGTTGACTATTACTTTGAAATATGTTAGACTCTATAGTCACGGTGAGACGATATTTACCATTTGTTTACCTTGTTCGCAAGTAAATATAAGGGATTCATAAAATGATTACTACCACAACTACTACCACGGTAGTGATAATCACAACCGCCAAGGCTGCGATGGCGGTTGGCATCATCGGTATAGCTGTGTTGATTGGTTTATTGATTGTCCGAGAGCTAACTTCAGCGTACGCCTCAGAGGAGAGTGCTAAAACATACAAGAGCCAGCGCATCAAGGCTCTCGGCAGGAATGCCATTGTGGCGGTTGTACCTTTACTGCTCATCTTCCTTCTGATCGTAGTGGTTGAGGTTAGCGGCATATTGACATCCTGAAGCTGAGCTATTAGTTCCAGTAATCCTCCGCACGCATTACTGCGTGCAACCTGTGATCAAGTCCTGTTCTCGTCAACCTCAGAGGAATTCTGAGTCCCCGAAGGATACCCCCAAAACCCCTGAAGTCACCACTCATTCAAAGTTCGCTTAACTCTGGCTCCTTAAATAAGTGTGGGGTTGAAATCTCCAACATCTTTCCGGTTGAGTTGACTCACCGGACAGTGGTGGTATATCATTTGACAAACAATCTGAGGTTCGATAATTAGCAGGCCTTTAATCGAGCCATTTTATAAAGAGAGCCGGTTTCCCCGGTGGATAAAGAGTTGATCAGCAGGAGAGATTTGGGTTTTGCATCTAAGAGGAATATCGCCCAGGTATTTGCCTTTCTCGCAATAACGGCGGGTATATATTACCCTGCTATTGACTGGCTGGTGGATGCCTGGCTGGGAAACGATTATTACAATCACGGTTTCTTTCTCCTGGCGTTCAGTGTATTTCTGGTATGGCTTTCCAGAAAGCGTCTGAGGGAAGCAATCCCGGATCGGCAGCACCGGGGTTTACCGGCGCTGATATTCGCCCTTTCCCTGTATCTGGCCGGCTTTCTGACTGGCGAGGCCGTCGTTCTATCCTTCTCACTGATTTTCTTCATCGCGGCCCTGTGTCTACAGTTTCTGGGCTGGCAGAGGACCAGACTACTCCTCTTTCCCATATTCCTGCCGGCCCTGGCCATTCCCATCCCTTCGTTCTACGAGTTTGGCATCTGGCTGCAGGATGTTTCCGCCTCCGGGGCAAGTGGATTTTCCTCGCTGCTGGGCATGGATGTATCATCGAACGGTAACGATATTACCGTAGGGGGCGAAACCTACCATGTGGCTCCGGCGTGCAGCGGGCTGAACCGGGTGATGCCCCTTTTCTCACTGACCGCCATTATAGCTTACATCCTCGAAGGGGCGATCTGGAAAAAGATGTTTCTTCTGGCCCTGGTAATCCCGTTTGCCCTGTTTTCCAATATAGTGAGGATAACCATCACCCTCTGGGCAGGTTCCACCTGGGGCGCCGACGTCGCCATGAGCTTTTTCCACGATTTCTCCAGCATTGTCCTTTTCCTCGTTGCGGTTATTATGATCGTACTTACGGCGTTTCTGCTGGGAATACTTCAGCTTAGAAGGGGGATAATCCCTTGAATCCGTCCGGATTTCGGATAACTATGGGACTCATCGTCTTCTTCGCGGCAATCGCCGTTCTGTGCTCAACCTATGAGATGATCTTTCCACGTGGTATCTCAGTGATTGATAGCGATTTAAGGGGTGGTGGCGGGGATGTGTTTGTCCGCACCAAAATGGATTTCGGCAGTAGCGAATACCTCAGTGAGTTTCCGAAGGAGTTCGGGGCATGGAGAATGGTTCGAGAATATGACTGGAGCCGGTTCAAGGATGTGCTCGGGGCTGAGATGATGATGGCTCGCGCTTATGAGAAGCCGGGACTCTATCAGCCGATATTCCTGGTTGTGGCACAGAGCGGTGATGTATCGAGCTTCCATCCGCCCACTGTTTGCTATCCGGCAATGGGTTATGGTATAGAAGAGGAAAGGAGCGTCAGCCTGGATGTCCCGGATGGGGAGTGGGCGGAGGAGCCGTGGTTAACCGAGGAAGAAGGCCAGGTGTTCAAGGGCCGGTTGAATGCCAGGATGCTGGTTGTTTCCAAAAGGAACCCTGATGGAAGTACAGCCGAGCGCCGTGTGGTACTCTATTACTATGTAAAGGATGGCTGGGTGATAACCGATAACATAACGATGGTCCAGGTATCGGCACTTGCTGCAGTGAACTCATCATACGAAGGTACTCTCCAGTCAGTGAAGGAGTTAATGGGGGATACGCTCCCGGTGATGTTCGAGCCACGGGAAGTTGATGATGAGGCGGTAGCGCTGCAGGTGGTTCATCGGTATGGCGCTCTGGGATGGCTTATGATTGTGGCAGGGTTGATGATTCCTGTGGCAATAGCGTTCTTCCCTGCCGGCAAGCTCGGAGCTTACAGAGTGAGAAAAAACCTACCACGTGATTGACAGGTAGAAAGAATGGAAGCAGACAGTATTAAACGCGTATCTGAAGGCACCGGCCGGAGAAATTGGGAGGAAGAGGGGATTAACAGGCCGCAGATTGGCGATGGCAGTCCGGTGAAACCAAGGAAAAGGCGTACACCCCCGCTTTTCAGGGTTTTTGGAATGCCGGTTCGTGGCAACCATATCATCATCTTCGGTTATGTCCTCCTGATAGGACTGGCGGAGATGCTGGTGACCTATGAGGAACCCACTGTCGGCATGCTGCTCCATGCTGTCATAATGTTCGTCCTCTTCGCGCACGCGGCCTTTGTGGAGCCGTTCGACAGGGATATGGCCAACCTGCTGATGTCCATCGGGATAGCGCCGCTGATCAGGATAGTCTCGCTCAGCGCTCCGCTTTCGGACTTCAACTATATCCACTGGTTTCTAATTCTCAGCATACCCCTGTTCGCGGCAATACTGGTGCTGAGGAAATTGCAGGGGCTGAACGAGCGGGCTCTCGGACTTACCATCAGTTGGAGGATATTGCCTTGGGAGCTTCTGATCGCGCTGACCGGTTTTCCGCTGGGCATCGCGGAGTTTTATATCTCCAGGCCGGGGCCGCTGCTCAGCGAGATCACGCTGCAGAGCATGATCGCCCCGGTACTGATAATGATCGTATGTACCGGACTTATAGAGGAGATCATCTTTCGCGGGTTCGTCCAGCATAACGCCAACAGGGTGTTTGGAGCCTGGATAGGGATACCCGTAACTTCGATACTATTCGGGTTGCTTCACATAGGAAACATGAACCTGGGAAGTGTACTTTTCGCTTTCGGGGTCGGCTTAATGTATTCCCTCTGGGTCAGGCGGACGGGGTCGATATTCGGGGTATCCCTTTCGCACGGGATACTCAATAGCATGCTGTTTCTGGTCGCGCCGATGTATTATTGAGTCGAGAGTCGGGAGTCGGAGATTAAGAGATTCCCCATGAGGCTCGGGAACCGAACTCCCTTGTATCCCTCTTTCCGAAAGAGGGAGAATGGAATAGGGGAAGTTAACGAGGCAATGGGTGGTCGAGTAATCAGGAGAAAGCGAGGCGTTTCGGGGGGCGCAGCCCCCCGAGATTAACAAGGGCAGGCGAGCGGGCAAAGGATGCCGAAGGCGAAGGGGAGTCCCGATGAGACTCGGGACGACCGAACTCTCCCTTAATCCCACTGCTGTCCAAATTAGGTTAAAATATCGGCTTCCTCCTTTGATTTCACTCGTATTTTAGACAAGATTTTATATCCTCCAAAAACCAGGTTTATCATTTTTAATATGCTGTCCAAATCAGCGTAGGGGCAACGGCAACTGTTCGGACTGATAGGGAGTTGGCAACTCTTCAAAGGGCTTATCCAACCAAGCCCAAAGACTTCGATGCGTAAATAGATTCATACGTAATAAAGCAACCAGATTGGAAAGTGACCAGTTATACTTGGATCGGAGTTGGAGGAATCGGAGCAGCAACATAGCAATTAATGCTGTCCAAATTTGAATTTTCACGGCATTGGCGCTGGTGCCGACGAAGGTTTTAATCTTCAGGTTTTGTTTCAACGCCTTAAAGAACAATTCAATCTGCCAGCGGTCCTTATAGATGGCTG
>JAWOBX010000082.1:0-33807 GCA_046484125.1 Dehalococcoidia bacterium
TTTTCATTTATACTGCTCCTTTCGCTAACGTACAGTTTACGTTTCACCATCATACTGGAAAGTATAACAGGTTCTATTGCGATTTACCAAAGAATCCGTCTTGAACCGCCGGCGAGACATACGTTCCGACTATTAATCCGCCAGTGATAAAAACCTCCCTCCCTTGAGGGAGGGACAGAGGGAGGGTGAGATTCAGGATTGGCTTGTTGCACTGTGAGTAAAGCCTGTCAACCGGAGCATTTCCCCCTCTCTCTAACTCTCTCCCCGAGTGGGCGAGAGGATACAAGCCAGGGTTTCGGGGCCGCAGGCCCCGAGGTTTAATGGGTCGGCGGGTGGGAGATGACCGCCGGAGGCAGAAGAGATTCACCGGTCGAGGTCGGGAACCGAACTCCCCCTTTATCCCCCTCTTTCCGAAAGAGGGGGGTGGCGCGTCAGCGCCGGGAGCGTTCTCCTGCCAGGGTTTCGGGGCCGCGGGCCCCCGAGGTTTAACGGGTCAGTGGGTGGGAGATGTCTGCCGGAGGCAGGAGAGATCCCCGATCAAGGTCGGGCAGTGACAATTGAAGAAGGCGCAAGAATACCTGGTGACTAACCGACGCGTCCAAAATTGACATTCCATACTCAATCGTATATCTTTGTGGCGAAAGGGAGCTTCAGTTTACTGGCTTGTGATCGCGCCGGAGGAAAGGATTACTGTTTCTTTCGTGTGCTTCAAAGCCGAATAAGCCCTCCTTATTGGGCTCCAGGGTTCTCCGGTAAATTAAGCCAACAATGCTGACGTGCTCCGGTAATTATAAGTGAAAGGAATCGAAATGGCTGGTGACCAGATACTTTGCAGTTACTGCCCGGAAAAACCGTGTGTTTTCGCGCAACTGGAAAAGGCCCCCGGATTCTGCCCTACCGTGAATCGACCCGATCTGATATCCGAAGCCAGAGAGAAACTCCGTGAAGATGAGAACGAGGCGATGGCTCGGGATGTGGCTCGAACCTGGAAGAAGCTGGGTAAACTTACCCGCGTCGAGGAAACCATCATGTATGCCAGGCTCAGGGGGTATCAGAAGCTGGGACTGGCTTTCTGTGTCGGCCTGTCGGATGAAGCACGTCTTCTGACCAACGTCCTTCTCAACGAGGGCTTTGATGTTGTCTCGGTATGCTGCATGTGCGGTTCCCTCTGTTCGGATGACGTTCAACTGCCTGAAGAGGATAAGATAGCCGCGGATTTTCGGCAGCCAATGTGCAACCCGATAGGTCAGGCAACCCTGCTGGATAGCGAGGGATGCCAGTTCAATATATTGCTTGGCCTGTGCGTGGGCGATGATACGCTGTTCATCAAACACAGCAAGGCCCCGGTCACGGTACTGGCGGTTAAGGACCGGGTACTGGCCAACAATCCACTCGGCGTACTCTATACCTCCAGGAACCCTTTCAGCCGCATGAAAACCGAGCTGAAAAAGAAGTCCGATAAATAATACTTACTGGAATCAGAGAAATATGCATAGAGGCAAGCGGGGAGCCTTTATAAAGCCGTGGTACACTTCCAGTCCACGCACTTGGCAAAGCCCTGTTCCAGGGAAACTCCGGGCTGCCAGTCCAGATCCCGCCGTGCCCTTGTTCCATCAATCCAGACATCCTGATTGAACACCTTGAGGTCCACCCGGGTGAACAACGGCTTCTTCCGTGATCGGCGCAGCCTGGCCCAGCCTTCAAGGATCAGCGCTCCGGTCATCCATAGAAAGCCGGGGAGCCGGACGTGCAGCCTTCTTCCTCCCTGGGCGCGAATCATAAACTCGCCCATATCGCGGTACCTTATAGGTTCAGGGGGAGCCACGTTGTAAACGCGGCCTGTAGCTGTTTGGCTTTGAGCGGCGAGAACCGCAAACTCCGCCAGGTCGCCGGCGAATATGGGGCACCTCAGACCGCCCTCCTTTCCGGGCCAGAAAACGATGGGAAACCTGAGATGGCGGTATATCATAGCCGTACCGTAAGGATCGCGCGGTCCATAGATCAAATCCGGTCTGAGCACGGTTATATCAAGCATGCCCTCTTCCTGATAACTGTACACGGCCTGTTCGGCGAGGCGCTTGGAGTATCCATAATATGTTTCCGGAGTACAGACATTTACAAGAGGCGCGGACTCCTTGAGCGGGGTGGATCTGCCCTGATCAAGCGCGTAGACCATGGCACTGCTCACGTAAATGAAGCGGTTCACCCCGGCCCGGGAACTGGCATCGAGCATGTTTCGCGTACCCGACACGTTAACGCGCTGGAAATCCTCCCATTTACCCCACCCCAGATCGATCTTCCCTGCCACGTGGAAGACCGTATCCATGCCCTGCACCGCTGCTATCAGGGACTGCCGGTCATCCAGCTCACTGTAAGCGATCTCCACGCCTGATGCCTGCAGGTTCCGGGTATTCGATGTTTTACGTGCCAGGGCACGTACTTCATGACCCTGTTGGATTAAAGTCTCAACTATATAGCTGCCGACAAAACCGGTTGCGCCGGTAACGAGTGCTTTCATAAATCCGTACCTCGCGAATAAACAGGAGGATGTTTTGAGCTGCCCGAAGGGTATTCGAGCTTCAGATGGGCTCATCACCCATTGTAGCATCTCAAAGCCTCTTTGCCTTCGCCTGATGCGAATTCGAGTTTCGCCCCCAGGTGGAGTCGAGAGTGAGGATATTGCGGATGGGGGACTGGAAACATAAAACAGAATTGTAATTCCCGTGAAGACGGGAATCCGGGTGGTTGGGCAGTGACATAAAACCTCCCTCCCTTGAGGGAGGGTGAGGTGCAGGACCGGCCGGTTGCATTGTAAGTAAAAGATATTAAAACGAGTATTTCTCCCTCACTCTAACTCTCTCCCCGAGTGGGCGAAAGGATACAAGCCAGGGTTCCGGGGCCGCAGGCCCCGAGGTAAGCAAGGGTCGGCGGGTGGGAGATGACCGCCGGAGGCAGGAGAGATTCCCGAGCGGGCTCGGGAATGACAGACGAAGAAGAAGGTGCAGGAAACATTTCCTGCCGGGGGTCCGGGGGTGTCCCCCGGTTCAATAAGGGCTGGCGGGTGGGAGATGACTCCCGGAGGCAGGAAAGATTCCCGATGGGGCTCGGGAATGACAATGGAAGTATGGTTTAAGATTGTAGAACACACCCCTGTATCCCCTCTCAAGAGGGGACCGGATTCCGGGGCCGCAGGCCCCGAGGTAAGGGGGCTCAGCTTTTTTCAATGTATTTGACACCCTCGATTCCCGAGAAGTCTGAATCCTGGGTCCATAGTATGGCTTCATATGAAAGGGCTGTAGCCAGCATGACGCTGTCAGCCATTGGCAGGCTGTATTCGATAGATAATCCGGCGGCTTTCAGTGCCAGGGTTGTATCAAGGTCAACCACAAGTCCCTCCTGCATTACCGCGATTGCCTGCAGAGCAGCGGTTTCATCTCTTTGTTGAAGTACTCTTTTGAAAACCTCATAGATACTGATTGAGGGAATCACCAAATCATCAGTCTTCTCAATGGCCGGAGCAAAGAAACCGGCATTCGGGGCATCCGCGAAATACTCAAGCCAACCTGAGGAATCGACTACATTCATGCCCGATCCGGTTCCCTTTCAACATTTGTATTTATGCCTTTCAGGAACCCTCTTGTCTGTTTAACCGGCTTTACCGGAATCAACTCAACACGATCTCCGTATTGAATAACCTGAACTTTATGCCCCGGCTTAATACCGAGTGATTTACGGATTGCCAGCGGGATAACAACCTGGAATTTTGGCGAAACGGTTACTGCATCCATACGGTACCTCTATCGATCATAATATCGTATAACATACCAGCAATTCTAGCCGGTTTTTGTGGAATATGCAAGTGGAAACCGGTCGGTGACCGGATTCAGTCTCAACCCCCTTCCCGTATCGGAGTACGGTACAGGCCTTTGCTAAAGAGGGGGTGGCGCGTCAGCGCCGGGGGCGTTCCTCACCATAGTCGGGGGTCGGATAGTCGAGAGTCGGTATGTAGGAGCGAATTCGAGAATCGCCCTTAAACGGAGTCGGAAGCGAAGAGATTCCCGATCGGGGTCGGGAATGACAATGGAAGAAGGTGCAGGAATTCCCCTCTGTGAGAGGGGTGGCCGGCAGGCCGGGGTGTGTTTTACTGCCGGGGGTCCGGGGTTGTCCCCCGGTTCAATAAGGGCTGGCGGGCGAGCAAAGGCTGCCGAAGGCAATGAGATTCCCGATCGGGGTCTGCAGTGACACACGAAGAAAATGGGGCGAGAGGATAGCAGCGGGGATTTCGGGGCCGCGGGCCCCGAGGTATTAATGGGAGGTTGGGTGGGCAAAGATAAGGTCACCTTGACAATTACCCTCTATATAGTAAAATATACCGCGTAGACAGTAAAATATACTGCAAAAGAGAGCTTTATGTTAGCGAACCTTTTCGGCTCAAGGATCAGGGCGAAATTGCTGGCCTGGTTGTTCACGCATCCGGACGAAAAATTTTTCATTCGGCAGCTTACCGGAATTTCAGGCGAGGATCCTACCAATGTTGGCCGGGAGCTGGCCCGGCTTGAGGAGATGGGAATACTGCTCTCCACCAATGTGGGGCGGCACAAGTTTTACCAGGCCAACAGGGATTGCTCGTTTTTCAATGAACTCCAGGGACTGGCGATCAAAACAGCCGGAATGGCGGATGTAATTAGCGAGGCACTGGCTCCCGTGGCCGATAAAATTACCTTCTCATTTGTCTATGGCAGCATGGCCAGCGGCGAGTACAATTCCACAAGTGATATTGACCTTCTCATAGTTGGCGACCCTGACGAAATTGCTTTGCACAAGGCTGTCAACGGGGCTGAAGAGAAACTGGGCCGTACCATCAATTACACCCTTATAAGCAACAGCGAATTTGACAAACGCCGCGGGGAAAACACAGGATTTTTTGCCCGGATAATCGCGGGGCCAAAGATACAAATCACTGGTTCAATAAATGAGTCATGATGATCTTCTGAAGCAGCGCCGTATACAAAAGCATAAAGCCTCCCCTGAGGAGGTTGATTCCGCCCTCGACCTGGCCCGAAGAGACATCAAAACCGCTCGAATTCTGCTTGATCAGGATTGGGACTGGAGCTTTGCCGTGGCCTACAACGCCGTATTACAGGCTTCACGGTCTTACATGTTTGCCACAGGCTTCCGTCCGGCCAGCAATGAAAGCCACAAGAATACCTTCGCCTTTATGCTTCAGGCTGTGGGTGATGAACATAAAGATATGGTCACCTATTTCGACAGAATGCGCCTGAAGCGCAATCAGACCATCTATGATGTAGCGGGCGTGATTACCGAAACGGAGGCATTCAGCATTCTACAAAAGGCTGAGGCTTTCGTTCACATGATAGCTCATGAGTTGACGCGCAGAGAATGCCGCCCGACTGAGGAATCCTGAATAGCGGCTTCAATCCCCCTGACTCCTGAACAACCGCGATACCGCATTGTTTCTTATTCTTCAGCGAATCACACGTTGGCGGGAAATGTCCGCCGGAGGCGAGAAAGATTCCCGATCGGGGTCGGGAACCGAACCCGCTTGTATCTCTGAGAAAAATCCCCCTTAGTCCCCCTTCAGTAAAGGGGGAGAGCAAATCATGGACAGGCCTTTCGGAAAGAGGGGTGGCGCGGCAGCGCCGGGGGCGTTCTCATGCCGGGGGTCCGGGGGTGTCCCCCCGTTCAATAAGGGCGGGCGAGCGGGAGATGACCGCCGGAGGCAAAAGAATTTTACCGCCAGGGCGGATTATAAACGGCATTGGGATCTGCGCTTTAGTAAGGTAAATGTTTTATATGGATTCCGGATCGGGGTCGGGCAGTGACAATTACTTCGTTTTATTAAGGGATTTCGGGGCCGCGGGCCCCGAGGTTTTAATGGGCGGATGGAAGGGGAATGCCAGCCGGAGGCGGAAACAGTCCGTTATTTTCTCATGTGAGGGTTAATAGATCAATTGGCGCGTTATAACACATCCTCTGCCTCATTTCCCCACTTTCAATATCCGAAACGCGCCATGGATTACCAGGACGAACACTATGGCACCTACTATCAGGTCGGGCTTACTGGAGTTCAGCCAGTTCACCAGCACCGCGGCCGTAATAACCCCGGAATTGATTATCACATCGTTGCTGGTGAAGATCATGCTGGCTCTCATGTGGGCTTCCTGGCTCTTTGCTTTTTGAAGCAAATACAGACAGGTGGCATTACCGAGCAGGGCCAGTACCGAAACGATGATCATTATCTTAAAGTCAGGCAGCATCTCGGCTCCGATGAATCTACGAACGACTTCGCTGAGACCGAGAACGGCCAGGATTATCTGGAAGTAGCCGCTGAATCTGGCGATACGCTTTTTCAGGGCAAGGGTACCGCCGACCGCCATTAGGGCCATTCCATAGACGATCGAATCGGCCAGCATATCCAGGCTGTCGGCTACCAGTCCCATTGAATTCGAGATCAAACCGGTAGCCATTTCAATAATGAAGAAACCGATGTTGATCGAGAGTACGATCCAGAGGATTTTGCGCTGCTCCGAGCTCTCCGATAACGGGGACTGGGAGGTTTTTTCGGTGGTTAAGAGTTTTGAGTTGAGATTCAGTTCGTTGATGGCGCTTTCAATTTCATCGAGCCGCCCCTGGTGATATACGGTAAGCTTTCGGCTGGATAAGTCGAAATCGAGGCTTTTGATTGATTCGATGCCTTCGAGCTTTATCCGAACCAGATTCTCTTCGGAGGGACAGTCCATCCCGGCGATTTTGAAGACCGTTTTATCCATTGCTCATTCGGAGGTTTCTGGTAAAGCTGCGTTCAACTCACTCGCCCGCTAACTGCTGCGAATCTCTCTGATGATATCAATAATTTCTTCCGGTGTCATGTATTATCAGGTCCCCCGGATACTAAAGGGCGGTTGGGTGGGCAAAGGCTAACTTGACAATTTACCGGAATGTGCCTATCATCGGGGCCAATGGCGAGTACGAGAAAAGTCGCCTGGTGAAAGGCTTTCGGACCGGAGCGTCCCCGGATTCACCGGCACTGATTGAAATGGTGTTTACCGAAGATTTCTCAAGCGGCGGCACGCCCCTTCTCGAGGCCAGGGGGCTGACCAAACATTACGGCTCCACTATCGCTCTCGAGAATGTGGATTTCCAGGTGCATGGCGGTATAACCGGCTTACTCGGGCACAACGGTGCCGGCAAGAGCACGGCTATAAAGCTGTTCCTCGGCATTCTGAGCCCGTCATCGGGCTCGGCGCTTGTTTTCGGTAAAAACGCCTCCGAATCCATTGAGATACGCGCCATGCTGGGCTACATGCCGGAGCATGACTGCCTCCCCCCTAACACCACCGCCTCCGAATTCCTGACTCACATGGCGCAGGTGAGCGGTCTGCCACCCGCGTCCGCCCGTACCCGCGCCGCTGATATGTTACGCCACGTTGGACTGGCAGAGGAGCGCTACCGCGCGCTGGGCAGCTATTCCACCGGCATGAAGCAGAGGGCCAAGCTGGCCCAGGCCCTGGTTCACGATCCCGCCATAGTTCTGCTGGATGAAGCTACCTCGGGCCTCGATCCCGCCGGCAGGGAAGAGATGCTGGACCTCATCAGGCGAACCGGCAGGGAGTTCGGGATCAGCATCCTGCTTTCCTCCCACCTGATGGGGGATATAGAGCGCACCTGCGACAGCATAATAGTACTTGATGGCGGCCATGTCGCGGAGGAGGGGGCTCTGGCAACCTTTACCGGGGATACGCAAACGATTCTCATTGAACTGGATGACGGGCTTGATGAGGTGGTGCGGAACCTGACACAGAAACACATAACGGCGAAGGTAGAAGGGCCGCTGATAGTGGTTGAGCTGGAAAACGAGGAGCAGTACGACCATATCAGGGATGCGGTAGTGGAGGCCGAAGCCCGCCTTCGGCGGCTGGCGCCACGGCGCCACGGCCTGGCGGATATATTCCGGAGCGCTCATCAATGACCGAGTACGGCAGCGAAGTATTCGACCTGGGGTACCAGCACTACAAAGGGCCGCGCGAAGGCCGGATGCGTGCCCGCAAGACCATCTGGACCAACGGCATGCGCACCGCGATGGGACTCGGGCGAGGCACACGGGCTAAAATCCTGCCGGTAATGCTCGTCATTTTCACCATAACCCCGGCGGTGATCATGGCGCTGGTCGCGGCCGCGGCCGGTTCCGGCGACGATATTCCCAGCCACGGCGACTACTACCGGGTGATCTCCATTATATTGCTGCTGTTTTCCGCCATAATAGCCCCCGAGCTGCTCTGCCCCGACCGGCGTAACGGTGTCATATACCTTTATCTGGTACGGCCCCTTACCGTAACGGACTACATAACCGGTCGCTGGATGGCTTTCTTCACCATAACCACTATCCTGATCTGGGCCGGACAGTTGATACTGTTCATCGGACTCGCCTTCTCCTCCGATGAATCGCTGAACTATCTGCGTGACAACTGGCTGGACGTGCCGCGCTTCCTTGGGGCCGGTATCGCCATAGCGGTTTTCACCACCACCCTGGCACTGGCTGCCTCTGCCTTTACCACCCGCCGTGCCTATGCCACCGCTTTTGTGATCGCGCTCTACTTCGTGAGCGCTCCCCTGGCAGGCATTCTTACCAGTTGCGAGCCGGATGAAGGACCGCGCGGTTTTGGCCCTGAAGAAGTGTGCGAGGCTCAGACAGGGGAGGCGGCGAAGTGGCTGGCGCTGCTGGATATAGGACAGGTGCCGAACCATGTCAGCGATTTGATCCTGGATGATGAAAATGAGTCGCATATAGCCAAGTTTGTAGGAGAGTTGCCCGCCGCCATTCCCGTCGTCTGGTATTTGATTCTGACGGCGGGCCCCGGCTTTTTGCTGTGGAAAAAATACCGGAACTTGAGATTATGACCATAGAAGAAAAATCGCGAGAGACAACTGGGGCAGGGCCCGCTATCGACGTACGTGACGTCTCCAAGTGGTTCGGCAGTGTCGTGGCTGTCAACGAAGTATCCCTCCAGGTTTACCCGGGGATAACCGGTCTTCTTGGGCCCAACGGGGCGGGGAAGACGACGCTGCTGCATATGATCTCCGGACTGGCAAAGCCTTCGGCGGGCGTGGTAAGCATCCTCGGCCGGCCAGTACGGGAGAGTCCGGAGATATACCGCCGCATAGGGGTTATGACCGAACACGAGGCGGTCTATGGGTTCTACACCGGCCGCCGGTTCATTGAAATGATCGCCAGTCTGCATGGATTGAACGGGATTGAGCAGGCGGCGAGCCGCGCGATTGAACTGGTTGGACTGACGGAGGTACAGGACCGGCCACTCAAGACCTACTCACGCGGTATGACCCAGAGGATGAGGCTGGCGGCCGCGCTGGTTCATGATCCGGAGTTACTCATACTGGATGAGCCGCTCAATGGAACCGATCCCCGCCAGCGCATCGATTTCCAGGATCTGATGGTGAGGCTGGCCGGGGAGGGGCGGACGATACTTATATCCTCCCATATCCTGGAGGAGGTGGAGGTACTGGCCGACCGTATTCTTCTGATGGTCAGCGGCAAGCTGGCTGCCTCCGGCAACATACGGGCCATCCGTGAGAAAATGGATAGACGGCCCTACAGGGTGCGAATAATGGCCGGCAATCCGCGTCAACTGGCCTCGGCTCTCATAGAGACGGAGGCGGTGGACTCGGTGAATGTCGATCCCAGTGGAGTGATAGTCGTGCTTAGTTCCAATGTGTCAGTTTTGCAGAGGTCGGTACCACGCCTTGCCCGTGATATGGGTATCAGGCTGCTCCGGATGGAGCCGCTGGATGAATCGCTGGAGAGCGTCTTCAGCTACGTGGTGGAGCGATAAATGAAACCGATTCTGCTGCTTTCAATGCGTCAGATGGGAGGCCGCTGGCGGCTCATGTTCATTGTACTGCTCGCTGTCCTCCCCGTTGGCTTGAGCGCTCTTCTGTCCGCTCTCTCCACGGATGATCCCGAGTTCGTAAAGGACTTCACCAACGTGGTGATAGACGGATTGATAATAGCGGCGGTTCTGCCCATCGTTGTTATGGTTCTGGCTACCATGGCGTTCGGCCATGAACTGGATGACCGTACTCTGGGCTACCTGGTGACAAAACCTGTTCCACGGTCTATGATTGTTCTGCCCAAGATGATGTCTTCGGTTGTTCTGGGTGGTTTTATAGTAATCGCCAGTGGCGTTCTGGCCACTCTATTTGGGCCGATGGGAAGCGGCCAGGCCGCGCTGGCAATCCTGGTGGCCTTATTCGCCGGTGTGGTAACTTACTCCGCCATATTCACCTGGGCTGGACTCATCAGCAGCCGTGCGCTCGGTTTTGCGCTCATCTATGTCTTCCTCTGGGAGGGAGTTGTTACTTCTCTTCTCAGTGGCGCGCGCTATCTGAGTGTGCGTGGCTACGTCCTGAGCATACTGCATGGTATCGATGATGATGGGTTTGGGGTTGTGGGAGGGAGAGTGATAGAGCTTCCGGCCGCGGCGCTTGGCGTGGTTCTGGTGACCTTGCTGTTCTTCTGGCTCAGCGTGCGTCGCCTTAAGAGGATGGATGTGCCGTAAGAAAAGAATTTAAGAATACAGGAGTCAGAATACAGAATTAAGGGGGCGCACGCTGTAGCGCTCTTTTTTTTGACGGCATATTAATACCGATTTGTTGTAATCGTAGCGCGGCCCTTTCAGGGTCGCTTCGGGCGAGGCTGAAAGCCTCGCGCTACGTCAAACATTTTCGCGAGAAGACTCAGCAAATTTACGGCATGGCGATTTTACCGGACGGGAAACACATATCGGTGTTCGGAGAGATTGTCGACAGGGGTCGGGAACGATAGATGACCTCCCTCCCTTGAGGGATGGCCAATAGGGAGGGTGAGACGTGGGGATTGGCCGTTTGCATTGCGAGTAAAGCCTGCCAAGGGGAGCATTTCCCCCTCTCTCTAACTCTCTCACCCCAGGGGCGAGAGGATATAAGCCAGGGTTCCGGGGCACAGCCCCCCGAGCTTAATAAGGGCAGGCGGGTGGGAGATGTTCGCCGGAGGCGAACGAGATTCCCGATCGGGGTCGGAACCGAACGCCCCCTTAATCCCCCTCTTTCCGAAAGAGGGGGAAACCAACAGTGACCAGATTCAAACTAAACCCCCTCTTTGCTAAAGAGGGGGTGGCGCGCCAGCGCCGGGGGCGTTCTCCCGCCGGGGGTCTCCGGGGGTGTCCCCCGGATACTCAAGGGCTGGCGGGCGGGCAAAAGCCGCCGGAGGCGGAAGAGATTCCCGATCAGGAATGCGAATTTAATCCCAGCGGAAAAACCGGATAGTTATCGCCAGGGAAACGACTATCCACCCAATCATCACAAAAACGTTTGTGGACATGGCGTAGAGCGGACTGCCATCGACCATGATCTGGCGCAACCCATCGCTTAAATAGGTCAGCGGCAAAGCCTTCACCAGTGGCTGAATGAAGGCAGGCATATTGGTTACCTCGAAGAATGTTCCCGAGAGGAAAATCATGGGAAAGGTAATGATGTTGATTACCGGGACAGCCCCTTCTTCCGTCCTGATGAACGCGGCGATCAGATAACCGAGGGCAGAGAAGAGCAGCGTTCCCAGAAACACGATCCCGCACAGATAACCCCAGTTTCCGACCATCTGGACATCGAACATCATCATTCCCACAATAATGATCAAAGCGGCCGTTGCTATGACGATGATCATTCGAAAGGACATTTCCCCAAACACGAGCATTGAGCGCCTGAGAGGAGTACACCCCAGCCTCTTAATGATGCCCGCCTGTCTTTGCTGTATGACCGGTAAACAACCGAACACGCCGGTGAACATAAGTGACATACCGAGTATGCCGGGAACCAGGAAGTCGATATACCTCAAATCATGGCTGTGAACTGCCTTCTCTTCCAGCCCGATGATTACGGGAGCTTCTTGAATACCCCTGTCCACCCGGTTAATAACCTCATTCAACACCGGCAGCATGATCTGCTGGTTCGATGTTTTACTGGGGTCATAATAGACCTCAATATCACTTCTGGTTTGAGAGATGACAGAGCTATCCATATGTTCGGGAACAATGATCACAGCATCCAGATCGCCTTTCCCGAGCGACTTCAGAGCCGGGTCCCTCTGGCTATCGCTTACCCGGAATACCTGTTCCCCCTCAACCGCCACCTGTCGCAATCCCTCCCTGATAAAACCGGCGCTTTGTGGCGAGCCATTATCAACAAGCGCGACTTTAAAGGTATTCACGCCGGGCTCATTAAAGGCCCACCCGAATATGAGAATGAACATGATGGGGAAGATGAAGCTGAAAAACAGGGCGGCCCGGTCCCTGACGAACAGCCTGTAATTAGCGACGAATACGCTCCAGAAAGTCCTCAATCCCTGATCCTCTTGCCTGTAAGTTTAAGGAAAACATCCTCCAGTGTCGCCTGGCGGATCGACATGTCGGTAAGCTCGGTTCCGCTCGACGAGGCCAGCTCGAGCAAAGCCGGTATGGTGGCTGATATATTCTCTGTGTAGATAATGACTTCCTCATCTTCCTCGGCAACACCGGTCACACCGGGAAGTTCGGTCATGATATCATGACCGGGATGGCCATCTATTTTGAACTGGATGGCGCTCTCACGGAAGTTTCTGTCAATCATCTGTCTGGGAGTTCCAAGGGATATAATTTCTCCGTGGTCCATAATAGCGACCCTGTCGCACAATCTCTCGGCCTCCTCCATGTAATGAGTGGTGAGAAAGATGGTTTTCCCGGTGTTGCGGTACTTCTCGATCACCTCCCACATGGCGCGCCTCGCCTGGGGGTCGAGTCCGGTGGTCGGCTCATCCAGAAAAATGATATCTGGATCGTTGACGAAGGCAAGCGCGACGGAGAGACGCTGCTGCTGACCTCCTGAAAGATTCTTAACCAGCACCTTTTCACTCGGTTCCATGGCAACCAGCTCAATGGCCTCTGAGGCTGGAATTGACCTGTTATAGAGGTTCCTGAAGAAGTCCACTACCTCCCGTACAGTCAGTGTAGGGAAGAGGGCGGGGGTTTGAGGCTGAACCCCTATACGTTCCTTCACCGATCGTACATTTCTGCGAACATCCATGCCGAGAACCGTGACGGTGCCTCTATCGTAGATCCGGATACCCTCGATTATCTCCACCGTGGTAGTCTTACCGGCTCCATTCGGACCCAGCATACCGAATACTTCTCCCTGCTTCACCTCAAAGCTTATGCCATTTACAGCCGTGACCGCGCCATAGGTTTTGTAGAGGTCTTTTACTGAAATGACCACACTGGAGTTACTTTTCATCATCACGCGGCTCTTCGACTTAAAGGTTACCGACCGTTTAAAGGTTATCAAAAACATTGGCCGATGGCTACCTGGTGTTCTGTCCCTTACAGTTCTATAAAATGGTTCAGCGACGCTCTTTTCACCGTATTGCTTCAATTGAAAAGCTGACTACTCCGTAACGCACTCGCGGTCGCGAGTGCGTTACGGAGTAGTCAGCGTCGGGTGGTTGGTGGGGATAAGGCTCCAGTATTGGCATACAATTAATATCAGCGAAGGTCCGGTAATTTACGGGACAAGACACCAGGCTGAGTTATATCACTCGAATCAATGCAATTATGGCCTTACTGCAAAAAGGTGCAGGAGATGACTCCTGCCGGGGGTTTTGGGGGTTTCCCCCAACACAAACTTCCCCCAGGATTGGGGGATCGAGGGGGTTGATTTGAGATTTTTGCAGACAACACCAATTATGTATTGGCGTTGCCGGCAAAAATCTTTAGTCTTAAGCGATTTTTATACCTGTTGCAGCTCCCTTTCGATAGAACTCCATGATTCTGTGTAGGCTATATGGGCCTGAATGCGCCTGATCTCAGATGAATGTGATCTTACTCCATGAAGAGCCCCGAGGGTATCAATTGTCTCTAATTCTGTCGGGCTGCGTCCGAGAGTAGATATATATGTGTTACGGATTGTCTCCAGACGTCGCGGGTTGGCCAGCGCGAGCAGGTCACCTACCGTCTTAACTCGTCTACTGGTCATTATCTTCAGGATATCCCTCAGGTCCTTGAAGTTGCATTTTATCCCTACTTCATTTAAAGCCGCGGGCAGATTCTCGGAGGTGAGCAGATCGGTATCCTGATACTCGGAAGTCTCCTGATTTCTGATCAACTCTTCATACAGCAGATTAAAATGCTCATCCACCGCCTCAAGCTCCTTGCTCAGAATCTCGAATCTGCGGTTGGCTGAGAAGTTGCTTCTCGTCTCCGGTTTGTAAGCCAGGTTGTGCTCCAGCTCACACCACAGCTCCTGTGCCAGCGTTCTAATCTGGATCTCGAAATACGGCCGGTCCTCCTTTGGGACCGAACTCCTGGCAAGCCGGGCCGTATAATGAATTGAAGAATACCCGTTTTCCTTATCCTTCCTCTGTATGTGGGTGAGTCCGAACCTCCTCGTAATGCTCTTGCTCAGATAAGCCTCTGGCGGATCTTCCTGTGATATCTCTATGATCTGTGGATTGGAACCGCGCAGGTCTTTATCCACCAGCGGAAGCTGCGAAAGGAAATATACCACCACCCTGACACCGATTGTATCGTGCATTTTTCTCAGGCTGGCGCTCGAGAGCCAGTCAGGAAACTCTTCGGGGCGGCGCAGTATTTTATCCACCACTTTTTCGGGGCTCTTAATCCTGATCAATGCCATCCTGACCGGTGCCGGGGTAGCAACACCCCCAAACTTCGTATATCTGCTCCAGTACTCGGGGTTCTGAAGCTGATCAAGATACTTTCTCAGCTCCTCATAGGTGGGCTTCAGTATATTGCGTTCGTATTCCTGATATGTTTTCAGGAATTCCTGCATCTTTTCGTAATAAGGCACCATGCTTCACCATCCATCGCTTTGTTTCAGCGGTAAAAACACCGGTCTAAAAATGATCCCTTACCGTCAGTCGGGTAGATAGTACCATTTGTTTTACAATTATACCATCGTCCGAAAGAATTACAGCTACGCGTACAATATGCCTACAAATAGACTGCCCTTTTCAACTAAACACCTCGAATCAACCCCATAAATCCCGCAATCATAGAGGCCTTTAAAGCTGGGGGCATCCGCAGACCGGGCGAAGTCACCTTTTACTCAAGAGGTTCCTTAAATACCATTTAACCCGTGTTTTCAGCGGTTAACCCCGAAAACAGCGTTTCAAATACAAAGGAATTCACCCTGCGGGTGTCTTGTGAAATTGGGAGCAATCCGTTTTCCCCTGACCGGGGAAAACCCTCCCCCAAAGAGGGCGGTTCTTCAAGCCACCGGATGGCGAGTGCCATCAGGTGGCCTGAAGAACCTCTTTAAACCGGGAGGGGAAAACAGAGATGCTGATATGCATCCGAATCAATCGCTGTTTTAGGGTTAACGGCTTTTGTTGACAGGCATCAAGCGCCGTGCTAAGCTCCACCAAAAAGGGGGATGGAATGAAGATTGCCCTCGTGCATATAACCCAAATTCCGGATGAATTCGTCGGCCCCTGGTTCGGTATGGTCCAGTCGAGCTTCAAGAACGTTCTCAGGCCAGATACCGAAGTCGTCCTGAGGCCAATCAAGCGAGGATTACGTGGCGACAACGTTCTGGATTTTGACAATCCTTATTTCTCGCTACTGGACAGGCGTGAGATCATTGAGGCGTTTATCGAGGCTGACAGGGAAGGGTTCGATGCCGGCTGTGTGCATTGTTTCGGTGACCCGGGCATAAGCGAGGGGCGGGCGGTGGTGGGAATGCCGCTTTTCGGACCGGCGGAATCAGCGCTTCACTTCGCCTGTCAGCTCGGAAAACGGTTTGCCATTATCGGAACCAATATGCCGGGACAGCTTGAACAGCTTTCGGCGCAGGTCCGGGAGCACGGCCTTCAGGAAAGGCTGATACCCGACGGCATCAGGTTTGAGGAGGAGCCATTCGCGGATTCCTTCGATAAATGGATGGCCAATCCGCAACTTTGCGCCGATAGCGTTGCCGGAGTTGCCAGGGGATGTGTGGAGGATGGGGCTGATGTTATCGTCCTTGGTTGTGCCGGAAGCAGCATGTTCTGCAGCATGGTCGGATTCAACCAGTTAGAGGTTGGCAACCAGCGCGTTCCCGTAATCGACTCGGTCATGATCGCGCTCAAGACCGCGGAGATGGCGGTGGATATCAAGCATGGAACCGGCCTCCCGATCCCGAGCCGGACCAGGAATTACGTTCTGCCCGGTTCTGAGGACTGGACCAGAGTGCGGAACGCTTTTGATTTACCCTCCTGATCCTGTAACGTGGGCACTTACCCCGGGCTAATCGAGGCCCAGCGTGAGCTGGCCGTACTGGCGAATGTGCACGTCAAGGAGTGAGGAAAGCTTACGGGCATTGACGATCGCCTGATCGTCATAGTGGGTATTGAATAAAAGGTGAAACCACTTCACCTTTGGTGAAAGGGCATCTATCCGGGGCACCCACTCCTTCAGTTCATCCTCATTGTAGTACCAGTTGAACCTGTCAGACGCCTTGATGCCCTTCTTCTCCCAGTTCTCAGTATTCCTTCCGTGAAAACGGATAATGGCTGTATCCGAGGTTGCCTCGGCGACCGGGGGCATGCTGGACTTAAACCCCTGTGGCTCATCCACACACACATAGGGCAGATCATTCTCCCTTAGAAACCCCAGGGTTTGCTCGCGGTTTTGCTCCGAAAGCCAGGTATTGTTGCGAAACTCGACAGCCAGACGGTACTGTGAAAGCCGTTCCTTACAGGAGAGGATGTAATCCATCCCTTTCTCGCCGGCGTTAAACCATGGTGGAAACTGGAAAAGAACGACTCCAAGTTTGCCGGCGCTATCTAGCGGCAGCAGCGCCGATTCGAACCTTTTCCATATCTCGTCTAGAAATTCCGCTGGCATATTATTCTCATAGAGGTTGTCTTTTTCCTTAAGCGAGGCCGGCAACTGTTGACGGATATCCGCTGGTAAGGAGGCGGGAGGGGTTTGATGGCGGGTGAACAGGCGGAAGGACTTGACATTGAAGGTGAAGTCATCTGGGGTACGCTCCACCCAGAGGCGCGTTGTCTTTTCGTATGGCATGGAATAGTAGGAGCTATCCACCTCCACGATAGGGAACTGGCTGGCGTAATAACGCAGACGCGAATCGGCGTCTTTGACACCCGGGGGATAAAATTTACCGCCTTTTACCAGCGTTTCCTCTGTCCAGGAGCAGGTTCCGATAAGTATCTCTGCCACTATTACTCTCCCCGTTAGCAAACATTATATCGCAAGGTTTGAGTCCGTACAAAAAAACCTTACTAAGCCCAAATGTACGCGCGAGGCTGCTTGCCAGCAAGAAATACAACCCGTAATTTATGACACTATAACGTGACAAATAACCATCGGTTTGTTTACAAAAATTCATCATTTTTTAGTAGACAAAGGAATTCGGTTATGATTTAGTGAAACATCATCCTTTGTTATAGATATTTGCCCACGATATAAGTGGATGAATATCATGGATGAATGGTTGATTTATTATATATTATTTGCCCTGGCCTAGTATTTAACCTAATTGCAATACTTGGTTTTTCAGAGGATCGACCGATACAAAGGCATTTCATCATGAAAGCAAACCGGGGGATAGCCCGTTCTCAGCCACAGGAAATTGAAACGTATTAAAAGACCTCCATAAAGGCAGGTGATGCTTATGAGATGCGGATGAATAATCCAGCCTCATATACAGAAGGAACAGGATAGAGAGCGGTTTACGGGTTAATCCGCATTATGAGAAAAAGGCGAGTGGCGCATCTATTAATGCGAATCCCACGTGATTACGAAAGGAGGTTACTAAAATGAGGAAAACTTGCTGTATCATTTTTGCCCTGGCTCTGTCACTCAGCCTCACTCTGGCGCCATCACTGGTGATGGCCGGAGACGATGACGACCCGAATACGATCCAGTCCTCCACCATGTGGTTCGAGGGCAGTCTTACCAATAATGGAGACGGTTCCTATAGCGGAACTATCGCGATGGTAGACGAGACTGTAGACGAACTTGGTGACAATGAGGCCGGCTTCGATGTCTACGCCAAGGAAGGGGCGAATGCGACTTATGATAAAGCCGGATCAGGAACTGAGGATTATGCGTGCGGCCCGGTGGCATACCATGACGCGTATAACACCGGTGGTGGCTGGGGGTCTTTCTATGACCCGGACTGTGCCGACTGGCATCACTACCAGCTTCGTTTTGACGGAGACAACTGGTATCTGGACTACAACAATACCGGTACTCCGGGTACTCCAGTAGCCTCGCCGATGTCCGGCACGATTGACTGGAATGCCATGTACGCGGTAGAAACAGGCTCCGGATCCTACTATGGTAGTCAAAACCCTGAGGACCTCGGTCACGCCCTGAATAACACCTGTACCGGGGTTAACGACGGCAGTGGCGCCTGGGATATGGACTGGTCCTGGGGCAGCGAGTACATACCCCTGCAATATCCGGGGTTTGACGTGACTGTGTGGAATCTGGGTGAGGGTGATTACCGCATAAGGCTGCAACCGGCTTCCGCCGGCAGCACCCAGTTGACCGCTGAAGTTCCGGATATCCTCGCCATCTCGGTTGATCCGACCAGCATTGACTTCGGCTCTCTGGTACCGGGGCAGACTTCAAACGTATACGACATCGGCGTAACCAATGTTGGCACCGTAAAAGCTGATGTCGGTGCAGATGTTGATGGTTCAACCGGTGACTTGTTCTTCGACAATCTTGAGTTGAGGAATTACTCCCAGAACGGTAGCTGGAACACCCGCGACTGGCCTGGAATTATCATGAATCTGAGTATGGATTCTTCGGAGACACTCAGGACCAAAGTAACGGTGCCTTCAGACTACACACCGGCAGGTGAAGAGAACGCTACGCTGACTTTCACGGCCACTGGTTCATAAGAAGACCGACGGAATACGGGGGGGGTGTTCCAACACCGACACCCCCCGTATATCCGGGTAATCGAGGTGAATATGAAGAGAGCTACTGTTATTCTGGCCGCCCTGACTATTGTGCTGGTTTTTGCCATCAGCCCAGCACTGTCCGCAAGCCTGGGTATCAGTCCCAGCAGTGTAGAAATTGATGTACCCGGCGATGGCAGTGTCACGGCTGATCTTAAGGCATATTATTTCAGCGGTGACATTGAGGTGACTCTGGTGGATATCCCTCTTGAAGTCGAGCCGAAGGTGTTACACGTTGACGCACTGAATGAACCGGATGATATCCAGGTCACTATTTATGGTGATGAGTCCCTAGGTTCACAGATATATAACGGTTACATCAAATTCGTGGGCATGAGCGGTGACATGATAGCCATCGCGGTGCAAGTCAAGGCCAGAGTTACCCACATAGTTGAAGGTCAGCCTGTACCGGAAGAGCCGGAGCAACAACCGGAGCAAAAATCAAACCCTGAGGAAAATACACTGGACGGCACAGCGAACGAAGCTTCAATTCCACAGGAAATGGAGGGAAATCCCTCTAACAGCGAAAGCAACGACTGGCCTGTAATTCCGGTAGCAGGAATCGCTGCGGGCGCGATAGTTGCTATCGCACTGATTTTTATGCTGCTCAGGAGGCCCAGGTATTGAAGACGGCCATGACAGTTGCTGCAATTTTGCTGGCACTCGTACCGACAGCTTTACATGTTCCGGAAGCCGGGGCAGGTGACAGCGTGGCAGAGGTCAACCTGAAGGTCAACGTGCTGCCTCTGTTAAAAGAGGTAGATATCGACATAATGCCATTCAGCCGTTTCAATATTGTTATTCCCTGCTCTTGCGGGCTTATACCTGTAGCTATTCTTTCAAGCACGGACTTCTATGCGCCGCGTGAGGTTGACGACGATTCGCTGACATTCGGGCGTACCGGAGACGAAGAAAGCCTGTTTTTCTGTCTCAGACACCCTATAGATACGAACGGTGATGGGTTTCGTGATAAGATATGCTTCTTCCGGTCCGGATTGACCGATTTCCGGGTTGGCTGTACCGAAGGTATTCTGAAGGGCTCAACTGTAAAGGGTATACCTTTTCAGGGCAGGGATGTGGTATGGGTCATGCCTTTGGGTTGCGGTGAGCCAATACCGGCAAAAGTCCCTCCCCGGTATCATTGCACCCCCTAGGAGCCCGTCCGAGTAAATGGTTTCCTCAACTTGTGAATAAAAACCGACCGGTATGAAAAGGTTGAATGAAATAGAGTTCGGCCGGTTATTCTCCTGAATAGCGGCGACCAAAGTCATTTTACCGGTCTCAACACCGGTGTCTGGTCAGGCAACCGCCCTGGGCAACACTGCCCGATTACCACTCCCAAACAGTTTTAAGAGGTTGTGCCCGGTACAGATGAGTTGCCATTCATAACTGACCTTGTCCATTCCCCGAAGCAAGAATTGCCGGAATCCTCGCCCCTGTTTTATCTGCCCAAACACTGGTTCTACCGTCTCCATACGCAGTTTATAACGCTCCCTCCCTCGCCTGGTCCTCAGTTTCCTTCTCATACGGTCCTTGACTGAAAGGCTTCGAGGAATTCTGCCCTTCGGAGCAGCCGGTAAAGGGGCATGGTGACGTGTCTTTTGCGGCGTTATCAGCGGCTCTATTCCCAGTTCCGACATGGCTATTACGGTTTCCTCAGAGTAGTATCCCGCATCCGCCGATACTTCACGTGGAAGCCCTCCAAGGTTCGCCTTCAACTGCTCGATAAGGGGAAGCGCCTGCCTCTTGTCCTGCGGGGCATTGGTAATATGACAGGAGACAACGATCTGTGATTTGCTGTCGACAGCAGCCTGAGCATTATAAGCTTGAACGAAGTCCTTACCCCCAGATACGGGCATGACCTTTGACTCCGGGTCCGTGAAATTCCGCTGTGCCTTCTCCCGGGGTGTCCCGTTATGACTCTTACCTTCCAGCCGTGCCGTTTCCGCTTCCCTTCGAGCTTCCTCCTCCAGCGCCTCTTTGGCCTCTCGTATACGGGCTAGCCGCTGCTGTCGATAAGCCAATTCCTCCGGCAGTTCGTCACCTCTCCTGTCAGATCCACACCGCTGATCTTCTTCCTCATCTGTCTGCTCAGCTCGCTGCAGCAATTCTCGTACTTCCTTTTCAAGCCGGACCTCTTCTTCCTTCATCCGTCCGTAGCTCATGGCCCGGTGCTTTGAGGCATTGGCTTTGACCTTCGTTCCATCCAGTGCCACATGCCCCAGCTTCACCAGGCCTGCCCTCTGGCAAAGCCTCAGCACCTGAACAAATATCCCGCTCAGGGAACTTAGATGCTCCTTCCTGAAATCCGAAATGGTGCGAAAGTCCGGGGTGTTGTTCGCCGACAAAACCCTGAAGGCAATGTCTTCTTCAAGGCGCCTGGCTATCTTCCTCGATGACGGAATCCCCACACAGTAGGCATACAACAGTACCTTGACCATCATCTTCGGGTGATACGGAGGATACCCCCTTTTCTCACCTTCATATCGGCTCATTATCTCCGATAAATCCATGTGCTCTACCACATCTGAGATGAAATACACCAAGTGATCCTCCCTCAACCACTCCTGCAGCGCCACCGGCATCAGCATCATCTGTTCGGGTTCATACGGGCGGAAAACCTTGCTCATCTTTACCCCCTTCAGCCAGGCTTTCCTCTATTATAACTACTATCGCTTTGTATGTGTATTACTCGGACAGGCTCCTAGTGTGCTGTTCCTAACGGTTCTATACAAATGTTCCGCAATGCTCTTTTCACCGCATTGCTTCACTTAAATAGCTGACTACTCCGGTAACGCGCTCGCGGTTGCGAGCGCGTTACCGGAGTAGTCAGAGTCGGGTGGGTGGCGGGGGTGAGGCTGAGTATTTGCATACAATTGATATCAGCGAAAGTCTGGTTATTTACGGGACGTTACACTGGTTCATGCGCCAACGGTGAGAGGCGCTGAGCAATGATGTTGGTGATCCCGTCCCTTTTCTGTACGGTGCCCTCCACCCCCACCAGCATCTCCAGCCGGAACACCTGCCGGTATTTTTCGAAGATATCCGGCCTGAGGATAACGTTGATCATCCCCTCCTCATCCTCAAGAGTCAGGAATGAGAAGCCCTTCGCTGTGGCGGGTCTTTGACGGGTAATCACGTACCCCCCGCACCTCACCCTCTCCCCTTCCGGGACATCGGCCAGCTCCGCGCTCGAAAGGAACCCATTTTTTGATAGTTTTTCACCGAGCGCCCGCACCGGGTGATAGATGGGTGAGAGGCCCTGGATCTGGTAGTCATACTTCATCTCCTCCATCTCACCCATCTCCGGCAGAGACACCACGCCCCCGGTGTTTTCAATAGCCATCTGGCCCGGACTGGTTCTCTCCAGTATCCCCAGCCTCCAGACCCCCTCCCTCCGGGAGAGGCCGAGGGAATCGAAGGCACCCACCATGATAAGGTTCTGGATGGCATCCGAATCCAGCCGAACACGGTGGTAGAAATCGTCCAGCGACCGGAATTTCCCCTCATCACGCGCCTTTAATATCTCTTTGATCGCCCTCTCACCGACTCCTTTGACATACCTGAAACTCAGCCTTACCCTCCCCTCCTCCACGCTGCATCGCTCCCCGCTACGGTTGATATCCACCGGCAGCATGGTAACCCCGTGCCGCCTGGCATCGCTGACCACCACCTCCGGGGTGTAGAAGCCCATGGGCTGATTGTTCAGGAGCGAGGCGTAAAACTGTGCCGGATAGTACCGCTTAAGCCAGGCTGACTCGTAAGCCAGCAGCGCGAATCCGGCGGCATGGCTCTTGCAGAAGCCGTAGGCGGCGAAGCCTTTGAGCACCTCGAATACCTCGTTGGCCTTCACCTTCCCGATCCTGTTCTCCCTTGCCCCCTCGACAAAACGCCGGCGCAGCCGTTCCATGGCCTCCTTCGAGCGCTTGCGGCTCATGGCCCGGCGCAGGGAGTCCGCCTCCCCGGCGGTAAATCCGGCTATGGCGATGGCCACCTGGATAACCTGCTCCTGGAACAGGATCACCCCCAGAGTCTCGGACAGCACCGGCCTGAGCTTCGGGTGAAGGTAGGAGACCTTCTCCCGCCCCTTCCGCCTTTGCAGGTAGGGATTGACCATGTTCCCCTGCAGGGGGCCGGGGCGGATGATGGCCACCTCGACCGTGAGGTCCTCGATGGAGCGGGGGAGGGTCTGGGGTAGGGTCTGCATCTGGACACGGCTCTCAATCTGAAACACCCCTACGGTGTCGCCGGCACATATCATATCGTAGACCACCGGGTCATCATGGGGTATCTTCTCCAGCTCTATGCTCCTGCCCTCGGTACGCTCGGCCAGCTCGCAAGCCTCCTTCACCAGAGAGAGCATCCTGAGTCCCAGCAGGTCCACCTTTATAAGTCCGGCATCGGCGACCCCATCCTTATCCCACTGGCAAACCACCCTTCCCGGCATGGCGGCATTCTCCAGAGGGACGAGGTCGGTGAGGGGGGAGGAGGAGATCAGCATCCCGCCGACGTGGATGGAGAGATGCCGGGGGAAATCGGCTATCTGGGTACAGATGGAATTGAATTCCTCCCAGGCGACTGAATTGAAGCAGGACTTGAACTCGTCTATCCCCTCCAGGTCCTGCCGCACCTCGCCGGCGCTGTAGCGGGAGACGGACCGGGCCATCCGGTCGAGGATGTGTTCCGGCATTCCCAGAACCTTGCCCACCTCTCTGATAGCGTTCCTCGCCTGGAAGGTGACATAGGTACAGACCATGGCCGTGTGGTCCTTGCCATATTTATCGTAGACGTACTGTATGACCTGTTCCCGGTGCTCGGTTGAGATATCTATATCAATATCCGGCAGCGAAGACATCTCGTCGTTGATGAAGCGGCCCACAAACAGGCGGTTGGAGACGGGATCGACGCGGGTGATGCCCAGGAGATAGGCCACGATGGAATTGGCCGCCGACCCTCTTCCCTGGGCCGGGATGCCGCTGCGGCGAGCATACTCCATGATGTCCCAGACGATGAGGAAGTAGCCGGAGAGTTCCAGTCTCTCGATCAGGGCCAGTTCATAGGCGAGTCGCTCTGTCACCTCCGGTCCGCCTTCCCCATACCGCCACCCCACCCTCTCCCGGCAGAGCTTTCCCAGGTAGCTGTGGGCGGTCTCGCCGGGGGGGAGGGGGAAATCCGGGAATCGGCAGGCGGAGAAATCCAGATCTACATCGCATTCCCCGGCAATGAGCCTGGTATTGTAAACGGCTTCGGGGCAATCACGGAAGAGATCGGCCATCTCCCGGCCGGACTTGAGATAGAATTCGGAGTTGAGCCTCAATTCCCTGCATTCATCCAGCGTGGAGCGGCTCCGGATGGCAGTCAGTACGTCATGGAGTTTGTATCCCTCTTCGCGAGCGTAGTGGACGTTGTTGGTGGCCACATATTTCACTCCAAGGTACCGGGCCAGCGAGACGAGTGACCTGGTAAGCCTTTCGTCCTCCGGATAGAAGTTGCGTTGCAACTCGATGCGGAAATTTTCTCTGCCAAAGATATCCAGGCAGCGCTTTGCCGCCTCGAGAGCCTGTTCCCTTTTTCCCTCCAGCAGCGCTCTGGAGATCTCCCCATTCCGGCAGCCGGAAAGGCAGAACAGCCCCTCCGCATATCCGGATAGCTCATCGATCGGCAGAGAGGGCCTGCCTTTCTCATGGGCAAGGTGGGAGCTTGTCAGCAGCCGGCACAGGTTAGAATAGCCAACGTTGTTCCTGGCCAGCAGGGTGAGGTGATGGCCACCCTCCAGCGTGACCTCCGCCCCGATGACGGGCTTGATCCCGGCCTCCCAGCAGGCCCTATGGAATGGGATGGCCGCGTAAAGGCCGTTGTGGTCGGTGAGGGCAAGGGCCTCCATTCCCAGCTCCCCAGCCCGGCTCACCAGTCCCTCCGGATGCGAGGCCCCATCCAGGAAGGAATAGTTCGAATGGCAGTGAAGTTCAACGTAGCCGGTCATCATTAATTACCTTTGCCCACCCACCCGCCCAATAATACCTCGGGGCCTGCGGCCCCGAAACCCCTGCTTGTATTCTCTCGACTCCCTTTTCTTCATCTGTCATTCCCGACCTCGATCGGGAATCTCATTGCTTTCGGCAGCCTTTGCCCGCCAGCCCTTATTGAACCGGGGGACACCCCCGGAGACCCCCGGCGGGAGAACGCCCCCGGCGCTGCCGCGCCACCCCCTCTTTAGCAAAGAGGGGGTTCAGATTGAATTTGTGCACTGACTTGTTTCCCCCTCTTTCGGAAAGAGGGGGATTAAGGGGGAGTTCGGTCGTCCCGACCCCATTCGGGAATGACAGAACTCTGGTGCGTGATTCCAGTCCGGTAAATTCGCCAAATCTTCTATCGAAAACGTTTGACGTAGCGCGAGGCTTTCAGCCTCGCCCGACGCGACCCTGAAAGGGTCGCGTTACGATTACAACACATCGGCATCAATATGCCGTCAAAAAAAGGAGCGCTACAGCTTGCGCCCCCTCATTTATTCCGACTCCTGACTCCTGTATTCTGAATACCGTTCCCCCGGCTCCCTAATCATAAATCCTCTGGAGGTACCAGCCACCGGCGAGCATGTCCCGGTAAACCATGCAGGTAAACCGGGAGGTCTCTACCTGGAAGTATTCCCGGGCCACCTCGCTACGCCACCACCCCTCCCTGATCCGCCACCGGCGGTCTATCTGTCTGACCGCTATCTTCTTACGGCGGTAGACAAAATCCTCAGGAGCGCCTGAAAAACCCTCATTCACTGTTATGGAGATCGCCGGCCGGAAGAACTTTGCCACTGCTCCCTCCTGTTCTCACCCGACCCCGCTTTAGATATCACCGGGAATCAAGGCCCTTCAACCCTGAAATAAGTCACTCTTCAGCCTTGCGGCCCACTCAAGCGTAATCGACAAGGGAGAAGGCTTCCTCCGGCAGCCTGGAGTTCGATTCCGAGAGCACGACCCTCTTAATTGCCGAGGACCCGTACCTTTCCTGGAGCATCCTGATGGCCTCCAGCAAGCTCTGGCGCTGCCGGGGCAAACCATACAGCAGTTTTAACTGCCCTCCCTGCTCACCACACAGGTTATTCAGCACCAGTTCACCTTTGCCCACCGGACCGCTGAACCTGGTGTTCTCCAGCCGGTTTTTCAGGTGGCGGAGCATCTCCTCCGCCGAGGCGATTGGCTGTTTGAATTCAACGACTATCTCAACAGACTCCCCTTCAGGGGTACTGAAGCGTCCGCTCATTCGCCGGCAGCATTGCCAGCGCCATCCCAGACGGCGAGCAAGACGCTCCGCCATTTCTCCGACTCCGGCCATTAGCCGGTCCATCGCCTCCACAGGCGGGTCGAATTCAACCTGTTCGGCCAGTGAGGGGGGCTTCCTTCGGGGAATGAGCGGCGACCTGTCGACGCCCCTGGCAAGCTCCCGCAAACGCTCCCCTCGCACCCCGAACGCCCGGCCAACCCCTTCACGGGGCAGAGCGGCCAGCTCTCCCATCCTGGAAATGCCCAGCAGTTCCAGCCGGCGGAGAACCTCCTCCGAAGCGGGCAGCATATTGACCGGCAAACCGGACATGAACGCGCGCTCCTTACCCACGGGAATCCTCGTCACCCCGCCCCTCTTACCGGTCCTGCCTCCCGCTTGAGCCACGAACTTATTCGAGGCGGAAGCAACCGTCACTGTGAACCCCTCCTGTTCCCCGATCGCCATTCGAATAGCGCTTACAAGCCCGGATTCCCAGGAATCGAAGGGAACCTCAATCAGTACTTCTCCCAGTCCCACCTCCTCCAACTCAGTAGTGAAGCCGGAAATAAGGTCAGCGATCCTTTCAGATTCCCTCTCATACTTACCCTCTTCCATGGAGAGGAACAGAGCATCAGGGCACAAACCACAGGCCTGTCGGAGAGCGATCCCCGGCCGAATGCCGCAAGCCATCGCCTCCTCGGAGGCGTCGAAGACCGGTTTTCTCTCATGAGGTAACCCGCCTATGACAACGGGCCTGCCGCTTATACTCGCGTCTGCCCGCAGCTCAACCTGAATGGGAAAGTGGGGGAAATAAAAGGAAACGATTCTCATGGCACCTCCGGGATGGGGATTAACTGCTGGTCCTGCGGATTACCGCCAGGAGCCTGCCCTGGATCTCAACGCCACTGGCCAGCACATAGAAGGAATTCATGCGCGGATTCGCGGGCTGGAGGCGGACACGGCCTCTATCCCGGTAGATCTTTTTCAATGTCACTTCCTGCTGATCTTTGAGCCATACCACCACCGCGTCCCCATCCTCCGCACTCTGCGACGGCTCCATTATCACGATATCCCCGTCATCAATGAGCATATCGATCATTGACCTTCCCTTGACTCTGAGAGCATATACATTCTTCCTGCCCCGTAAAAGCTCTTCGGGAAGCTTTATCATCTCTTCGGGCACCATGACCCAGCTATCCGATTCGGGCACCGGAATCGGCTGCCCCGCGGCGACAGACCCGAGAAGAGGCACTTCGACTACACCTTCCGCGAGAGACTCTTCATCCGTGACAAGCTGAATGCTCCGGAAAACCGATGGAGTCCGGCGAATATACCCCTCCTTCTCCAGCGCGCTCAGGTGATGTTGTACCGAGGCTCTGGACTTGATACCGCACCCCTGCATTATCTCGCTGATGCTCGGGGCGTACCCCTTCTCGCCAATCGATCTCCGGATAAAATCCAGAATACGCTGCCTTCTTTCACTATTGGTCAAAGCTCACCTCTAGTATATTTATACCTGGTATGAAAGTACCATAAAAGCCTGGCTCTGTCAAGTATCAGATACTCCTCCCTGGCTGCCATATCAATCTTCTCCAATCAGGGGGGCCTCCTTTCCTGCTATCTCTATTTTCCATCATTCTGTTACTTTTTTAATGAGTTAGCTGTTTTCGGGTCTGGTTAAATCGTTGGAAAAAGAAGGAGCGGCTGATATAATCAAATCGACGAAGAACCTTTAAGCTAGTCCCGTGAGACCGGTAAGGGGTTAAAATTGATAATGATAATGCTGGCGCGGACGCGCCGTGTAAAGAAATATTCCTCTTGCTTCCATCCAGGCGGGAGGTTTTTTTAATGCCTGAAAGTGTTATCCTCTCAGAAGTGGATATAAATCGAATTCTTACCCGAATCGCGCATGAAATCGTTGAGAGCGGCGATGTGGATAAACTCGTGCTGATTGGAGTGCGAACCAGGGGGTTTCCAATCGCGAACCGAATTGCCTCTATCATAAGCGGTTTCATGAATGCGGAGATACCGACAGGCGTTCTGGATTTCACCCTCTATCGGGATGACCTTGATTCACTGCCCGGACAACTGACTATTGACCCCAGTGATATACCCGGTAAAATCGTTGGAAAGAGAGTGGTACTGGTTGACGATGTGCTGTTTACGGGCAGGAGCGCAAGGGCGGCGATTGACGCGCTGATTGACTGGGGCCGTCCTGCGTCAATACAACTTGCGGTTATGATAGACAGAGGGCATCGCGAGATGCCGATTAAGGCCGATTTCGTAGGGAAGAACATCCCATCGTCGCTGACCGAAAGAGTACAGGTACGTGTCAGAGAAGTGGACGGAATAGATCAGGTTGTTCTCTTGAAGAACTCGGCAATGATGACCGGGGGAGGAAGCCACCTGTGACACTTGCTGGAAGACACCTGATATCAATCAATGATTTCTCAAATGAAGAGATAGAAGCGGTCCTCGATATTGCGGATGATATGCATGCCGCTATCGAGCGGAAAAGTCGGCTGGATCTGTGCAACGGAAGCGAACTGTATACCATTTTCTATGAACCCAGCACCAGAACGCGCAGCTCATTCGAAACGGCCATGCATCGACTTGGTGGCACAGTAGTGAGTCACGCTGAGGCTCAAACAACCTCCTCGGTAGCTAAAGGGGAATCCATAGCCGATACGGTCAGGGTCCTCGAGCGTTATGCCGATATCATTGTTATGAGGCATCCGCTTGATGGCTCCACCAGGCTGGCAGCCGACCATTCGGAAGTTCCTGTTATCAGTGGGGGTGACGGGGCTCATGAGCACCCGACCCAGACACTGCTGGACCTGTATACAATACGCAAGGAAAAAGGCGGAATTAAAGGGAAGAACGTGGCTATATGCGGTGATCTTCGTCATGGCAGAACGGTTCACTCACTGGCTACGGCGCTGGCGAGATTCGGGGCAAACATCACCTGTATTGCTCCACCGGGATTCGAAATGCCGGATCACATCCGGGAGGCGCTAAAAGAGTACAGGGGCAAGCTTACGGAATACAGGTCGCTTGAGGATATCACCGATCAGGATTCGCTGATGTTGAGCAAGGGGGGATCGGGGAAAGGCCATCAGGAGGGTTTCATGAACTTCCTGCTGGAGAGCCTTGATGTACTGTACTTTACGCGGTTGCAAAGGGAGCGATTCGAGGTCAGGGAAGCCTCAGGCGTTGATCAGGAAAGCTATCGGATAAACAGGCAGTTGCTGGCAAAATCGAGGGATGACGCTGTGATTATGCACCCATTGCCAAGGGTGAGTGAGCTCGCCTATGAGGTGGATCAGGATAAACGTGCGGCTTATTTCAGGCAGGCTGGTTACGGCGTACCCGTAAGAATGGCTCTCATAGCCCTTCTTCTGGGAGCGGTTGAGACGGACGCGAAGCCACCCGCCAAATCGAAAAAAGCCGGTACCGCAAGGGAAATCCCGGGAATGTATTGTACCAATGAAAAATGCATAACCAATAAGGAAAGGTATGCCGCCCCCAAGTTCTATACATGGTCCTCCAAGTCGCCTGTTCTGAGGTGTTATTATTGCGATTGGCTGACGAGGAAGGACGGAACAGTGTGAATGAGAAATCGGTCATAATGTTCGGAGGTAAAGGTGGTGTGGGAAAGACCACCTGCGCCGCGGCAACGGCTCTTCACAATGCCGATAATGGCAGAGTTACTTTAGCCATCTCAACTGATCCTACCCCATCTCTTTTCAATATCTTTGAAATACAGAGTGAGCAGAAACGGATAAAGGCCACTGATAACCTGTGGGTGTCTGAGCTGGGCGCGGATGAGGTAAAGGAGATGTGGGACAGGGAGTTCGGACCCCAGGTTTACGAGGTTTTTTCAACCCTGGTATCTATCGGTTATGAAGAATTCGTTGACTTCATCACCTCAATTCTCCCCGGCCTTCAGGAAGAATTCATGGTGGACTACATCAGGAATCTGGCCGAGAGTGGAATGTATGATTCGATAGTCTGGGATACGGCTCCGCTCGGACAGACCATGCAGTTGCTCAATATGCCCGAGATGTTAAGAGAGCATCTGAGACCGGCGCCCAGGATTTATTCGAGATTAAAACTGGGAAGCAGTACCAGGCGTCCGATTATAAAGATACTTGAGGAATGGTCCGAGCTTTCCGCGAAGGATATCCGGTTCTTAAGAGACAAAGTCGAGTTCAATATGGTTACAATACCGGAAGCGCTGGCCGTAGATCAGCTTGACGGAGTCTTTGCCGAGTGCGAACGGCATGGTTTCGAATTCTCAACCATGATCGTGAACAACGTGATAAAGTCGCCGGATTCCGATTTTCTTCGCCGAAAGGCCGGGCTGCAGGAAGCTTATCTGGCAAAGATACGGCAAAAATGTGCCGGTCTCGAGATGCTCGAAGTCCCGTGGTTCCCGTATGAAGTAAAAGGTGTTGACGGACTGAAGGAATTAGGGGGAATGCTGTTCGCGGCAGTGTAGTGTCAGTCCGGTTAATTCAACTGGCTGGTTATTCGGGTATCACCCGTGTTCACAGTCGATGAAAAGTAGTGGGAGAAGCTAGAAAACTCAGTTCCAGTAAAACTCGACACTCTTGACCTCTCCCAACTGCTCAAAACGAATATTTCCGAGATCATCGATAAGCTTATCGAGGTTATCCGCCCAGACCTCGAGCTTGTCCCCCCAACTTTCCAGTTCCGAGAGGGAGTATTCGCCTGCTTTCCGGTTGTAAGCATTTACCGCCAGATTGTATTCCGAGACCTCCGCGTTATATGCCGATACGCTCTGGCTGTAAAATTCCTCTCTCTCCCTGTAGTGTTCGTAATAGCTGTAGTCAAAAATATTACCGCCGTATCGTGTATAAGTAACCGGTTTCCAGAACTGGTCAGGTGGCATACCGCAGTCTATGTACTCTTTCTTTACCCCTGAGAGGCTGATGTTTCCATAGGGCTTACCTTTCTTCACATAGCCGATAGTGTCCCGTTCGGTATTGTCGATAAACACAAGGCCTCTGTCTGTAGTCTGAAAAGCGTTGAGTGTATGTCCGGCACCGTTCTCGCCGAAGCCGATGGCGACGTAGCCGGACCTGAAGCCCCTGCTGGTGGCGTTATCCCTGAGCGTGATTGTGAAGCCTTCACAATCAAACTGGTTCTTTATGTATTCTCTGGTATCGGTTTTATCCAGTTGAACGAATCTCTTAAGCTCTTCCCAGGATGGGTTACGCAGCTTTGATGTGCCCGCCTCCCGCATAACGCTCTCGAGTTCCTCCTGGAGTGTGGCAATCCTTTCAGTCGCCCCTTCGTTCTGCGAACGGAGCGACTCAAGCTCCGACTCGAGGGCGGCTTTTTCCGCCTCCGATCTTTCACAGTCAGAATCGGAACCACATCCCGCTACCACTGAACAGGAAAATGCCAGCAAGAGAGCCAAAACAGCGCGGTACATCCTTTATCCTCCGTTATAATGAATCTGTAAAAAAGTACCCGGACATCTTCCTGGACTTGTCCTCAGTGGCAGACTTTTCAAGCGTCATTAAGTATACCAGCTTTCGAAAGAAGCCGCCTTAAACTCAGGCTTACGGTTTGAGCCTCGCTATCCAGCGGGTACTTTCCGTCATCAAATTTATAAGCGATATCCAAGTATCCATGCCCGATAGTCGCCAGGAAATCTTTGGCAAAACCGAGCAGAAGCCCGATATCCGTTTCATCAACTATGAACGAGGATTCGTGGACGAGTTCATTGTATACAATACCCTTATCCCTTGCCAGTTTCAGTTTGTGCAGGGCGTTTGACAGTTCGTTTGATTCAGGCCCGTGAGTGTCGGGCAGCCTGTCTTCAAATTCCTTCCTTACAAGTTGAGTGATCCAGGGGTCGGGTATGCTCTCGAACTGGCTGGCGTCATGGCCGAGTTGAACCATTTTATCAATAATAAGCTCTCTATTCCTGATTGTGAGATACTCGGCTGTGAATCGCATATGATGAAGCACTACAGGCAGGCTGAGCAATTCATATCTATCATCCGGCGGTTCGAATAATCGGCAGATGGTAATTATCGCGTGTTTCCCCAGCATCGCCTGCAGCCTGCCGAATAATTGCCCGTAACCATTTTCATTGATAGCGTTAGCATTTGAAGATATCTCTTTCCAGAGGGCAATGGAGCCCTCCGCCTGACCGATATTGTTTACCATTCCATCGATCATCGATTGTAATTCTTCAACAGGATCCTTCATGTGGAGCTCCCTTCAGCAACCGTATTTTTAGTTTAAACAGCAGAAATCGTTCAATAATTCTCGGATTATCACACTCAAAAAAGCTCTGAGCAAGCGGGATTATCCCCCAGCCATGGGCGAGTATTATAACCGAAGAGCATACACGGCCCTCCGTAGTCACAACTTTTTCAGAGGTTACCCGGATGTTTTGAAGGAATTATAACTTCTATGACGCTCGGGTTGCAATTAAGTGCTTGGACCAAGAAAAACTCTCGATTCGGATGTTTACCGTCATCATCTCGGAAAGGCAGCCGTCCTTGGTATAAAGAAGTGACACGAATTAGTGCTGAATCGCAACCGCGAACTGAGGGCATCATCGGAACGTGAATCCGGTGGGGTGAGAGTGGCTCGTGCCCCCTTTTTAACGAAATGCCGGGAAATGAACGCTCAAACAGGGGGTGAATGTCTTTGCGATCGAATCGCTGTTTTCGGTCAAAAAGCCTTGCGCAGGTCATCCGTGTAAGGGGTGAACGCCTTTCTTCGGCCATTGTGAGTCTGAGGACTAACCGCCAGCCCGGTTTCCTCCTCTTCTATCAACCGGAACTTGACATCAGGCGTCAGTTTCAACCATTCTTTGGCGTATTTGTGATTCTGGCTGGCCATTTCTGCGAATACCGAATGAAGCAGTAAGGCTGCTCCACCAAGGATCATGGCGATTCCAACTGCGTAGTAATACGCGTCTAAAACCATCTGCAGTCCAATGAGTGACATGGGAACTGAAAAAACCAGTCCGAGGATAGATTTAAGAGTGGACGTCGCATCGGGTTTCTTTGTATGGTGTTCAAGCTCCTGGCTGGCCCAGCTATCCCTTTTGATCATTTCGGATCGAAAAAACTGGCGCTTAATCTCTTCAGCCGATCTCGCTCGATTTACCACAATCTCGAGACGCTTCTGCCTGGCTTTGATTATATTTCTGTCGCAATTGGGACAAAGGTGAAAAACCAACTGAGTACCGCAAACCGCGCACCTTGAAAGCCAATCAAGTGAATCGGATTCATTTACCTCGATTGTGCCCGCGTTGACCCTGGAATGATAATATCCCATTATCATCCCATAGACCTCAAAAATAGTCTCTTTTCGTATTTTGGTGAACTCGATATTTCGCTTTTCTCAAATTCCTCTGTTCCAACTTTTCCGTATCCTGCCTCAAATGGCGCGCCATCATCCGGGGGCAAGTCCGGGCAAGTATGCATTCTCCGGGGCAGCCCGCATCCTGGAAATGCCACATGCTG